>DXVY01000050.1:1933-9137 GCA_019417145.1 Clostridiales bacterium | reverse complement strand
TGCCCGCCGATTCTCGGGCCATGACCTTGCAGGCCTCCATCACGTCGGCGATGGTCACCTCTCCGTCCTTATCCAGGTCGCCCTGTACTATTTCGCCCCCAATGGGATCGATGAGCAGGGCTACCGTCACTTCAGCCGACGCTTCACCCACCGCAAGAGACAGGGAGCCGGTGATTTCACCGGAGGTATCCCCGGCGGCCGGAAACTTCTGGAAGGCGTCCTCCCAGGCCACCGTCACATCCGGGTTATCCACGGCGTCGGTCACCGCCTGCAAGATATCTTCGGCAGTCGTATCGTTCGTCGCCTTAAAAGCGGCCAGCGCCTTTTCAGCCGCCGCCTTGGCGGCGTCCACCACATCCTGATCCGAATCATCAAGCTGGTCGATGGTCAACTCCACCTCAACGAGAGCGGAAGCATTTCCAAATGTGAGGGCTATAGAACCGGTGATACTGCCGGGCGCCTCTGTGGTCGCCGGCTTCAATTGGAAGGCGTCTTCCCAAGACACCTCCACGCCCGAAGGCAAAGCCTTCTTGACGGCATTGCGTATGCCGGCGGCGGTAGTATCGTTGGAAACCTTGAGAGTGGCCAGCGTTTCCTCGGCCGTCGTCTTGGCTGCGTTAACAATGTCCTGATCGGGCGCTTCTTTCAAATCCGCCAAGGTATAGGCCGCCACAAAGACATGGCCGTTGCCGCTGATCTTAAAGTTCAAGGTGGAATCGGCCTCAGAGCGGAAACGAACGGTGGTCACCTTCCGCTGGGTATTGGTCACCGTATAGGTCTGCTCGGCGATCTTGGCGCCGGTCTCATCGGTGATCTCGATGGTATTGGTGGTCTGGAAGCCGCCGTGATAGACCTTGAGCTCCTGCCATTGGTTGGTGGAGAGTGCGGATATGGTAATAGAGCCCTGATAGGCGGTGACGGCATTGGGAGAGCGGGAGGCGCTCAGGGTAGGCGTGCCGTCGCTGAAAGAAATGGGCGGATAGTCAGCTACGCTCATCAGGCTGCCGGTGTACACCGGCGCGGTCAGCAGCTGCTGTACGTCCTTTTTGCGATTGACGGCATTCGTATCGCCGCCCAGGCCCAAATGCACCCAATCCTTAATGGAATCGCTGGTTAGGGTGGTTTCGCCTGATACGTCGGCCATATCGGCTATTCCCAGGACTTTCATCTTTTCATCCTCGGCCGGATCGCCCGAGGCGACCGCCATGAGCCGGATGTCGCCCTCGCCCCCCGTCTTACGATAGACGATGTTCAGCGCGCCTTCCTGGCCGGAGGCGTACATATCGATGGCAATGCGTTTGTACAGTTCCGTGCCTGTGCCGTCCAGCTCTATGAGCTGAGCGGTGGCGCCGCCGGTGATCTCCAGGCGTCCCACAGCGTCGGCCGCGCCGATATACAGGGAGATGCGCCGGGTCTCTTCCCCGGCCTTTATCTTGAGCGAGAAGCTGCCGTCGGACAGGGCCAGGCCATTCTGGGTGCTGCCCTCGGCGGTAGGCGCGCCGTCGCTCCAGCTATAGACCGTGCTCCCCTCCCTGACCGTCGCCGTACCGTCCACGGTCAACTGCTGGATAACATCCTCACCGTCCGCTTTGGCGACGACGGTGGAGGTGTCCTCACTGCCGTACTGGGCCCAATCGTAGATGCCGGAGGAGGTCAAATTCACATTGGGCCGGACCGTCTTTTCAGCGGCGGTGAATTCCACGGCGGACTGGCTATCATCCGGCAGGTTCTCATCCTGCGGCGTGGCAAATTTGACCCGAACCTCGCTCTCGGCGTCCAAGGCCTTTTCGAAGGTGATCTCGTATACGTCGCCGTCCAGTGCGCCGCCTGAAACGGCAAAGGGAGAGGCGTCGGAAGTCTTCTCCACCTTCTTGGCGGACACGGTCTCGCCATCCACCGTGGCTGCGGTCACGTCGCCCCAATCGGCCAGGCCGTGGACCCGGACGGTCCAGGTGCGCGTATCAAAAGCGTCGCTGCCGTCAAAGCTGCCGTTGGCCTTTCCAACCCGGATAACCGTTTCGCCCGTGGCTTCATCATACGAGGTGGACAGGTCGGTGGTTCGATACTCGCCTTCCTTATATCCCACGGAGGTCTGGTCGTCCTCGTAAAGCTGGGAAACGCCCTCCAGCTGGGTGCTGGGATACACGTCCAGGGTTACCTTGTCCCAGGGTTTCTCGTTCACGTATTCCACATCGCCATCCACCAAGGGCAGAATGGAGCCCGAGCGGACGAAAATGGGGGAGGTGTTCAGCAGATGGGTTACGGTGATGGTCTGGGGCCCCTCGTAGGTCTTCCCCGTCCAGACGTCGATCCAGCGGCCGTCGGGAATGAAGACCTCCCGGCTGTCGCCCTCCTCGTCCAGAGAAATGCTTTCCACATTGATACGGGCGCCGCCCGAGCCCTCATAGTATTCCACTTCGATGTCGTGGGTGGAGCCGGGCTGCAGAATATCGGGGCCGTAGTTGGTAACATTGTTGCTGGCCGCCCACTTGTCGATATACATCTCCCCGTCGATGCGGATGCGCACGCCGTCGTCGCTGGTGACGGCCAGGCGGACGGCATCCTCGCCCACGGTCAGAGTACCCGTCCAGCGGGCCGAAAAATTATCGGTGTTGACCGACGGATCGGGGCTTCCGTTGCCCCAGTTAAAGGCTATCTGGCTGTCCGTGCGGGTCAGCACAGGCTCGCCTTCCAGGTCGGTGTTGTTATAGTATTCGGCCTGCAAGCCGGGCTGGCCGTCATGGCTCAGCCAGGCCGCGGGGATATCCTGCCTGACGCCGGCCTCCCAGATGGGGGCCACCAGGATGTTATCGCCGATGGTATAAGCGGTGTTGTCCTGGCTCTCGGCGTACTGGGGATAGTTATAATCCAGCCGCTGGGTGATGGGCAGGCCGGTGTCGTAGGCCTTTCGGGCCGCCGCATAGAACACCGGCATCAGCCGGTAGCGCATCTGTACGTAGTCCAGCGCCACCTCTTCGGCTTCCTGGCCATACAGCCAGGGCGCGCGGTTGACGTCGCCTCCCACGCTGTGGTACCGGAAGATGGGCGAGAAGGCGGCATATTGGCTCCACCGGGTCCACTGCTCGGGGGAGTTGACCCCATAATGACCGCCCACATCCGCGCTCACATAAGGAAGCCCGGAGATAGCGCCCGAACGGACGGCCGCTTCAATCTCCTGCTTGAGGGCCGTGTCGGTCTGCATGATATCGCCGGTCCACTGGATAGAATAGCGGTGGGAGGAAAGGTTGGGCGCGTATTCCATCACGCCGCTGGTTATGCCGTCCACGTTGCCGATGATCAGGGGGCGCTCATCCGGCGTAACCCGTTTGGTGATATCCTGGAACAGGTACATGCCGATGCTCTCCTTGGTGATGCCCTGGAAGGGGGAGATCAGGGACACCGTCCAGTTGCGGTCAAACCACCAGGTATCCAGCCCCATATTCAGAAGCCGGCGGAGGTTGTCGTTGCGATAGGTAAGCTCCCCCTGCTGCAGCACATGCTGGTTGTTCTGGGACTCGGGATGGTCATTGAAGGTGACCCGTACATGCTGCTCGGTATGGGCGCGCTCCAAAAACCGCTCCATATCGGGGAACAGGCTGGTGTTGATGTCGTAGCCGTGGCTGCCGCCCATACGCCAGTCGGTGTCCATGACAAAGTTGTCCAGCGGGAACCCCTCGCTCCGATATCTTTCCATCTCGGCCAGGGCGGTCTCCTCGCTGTAGGCGTAAAAGCAGCTGTGCCAAAGGCCCAGGGCCTTTAAGGGCACCAGCTCGGCCGAGCCGGTCAGGTCCACGAAATCCTGCCGAAGCTGCTTGGCGCTGCCCCGGGGCAGGAAGATATACATATCCGGGGCGTCGTTGTCCACGTCCCAGCCGTTATAGCCGTTGTCCTCCTCGTCCTCGGGCAGATAGTCATAGCCCCATTCCGCCGGCACCACCCGGGGGTTGTCGGCGATGGCCCAGGCGGCGGGGGTATTGCCCGGGTCGGGCAGATACTGGTTGTTTTCCGGCAGCTCGGTGTAGGTCCACACCTGCCTGCCGGCCGCGTCGGTCACATAGATACCGTCCAGGGTTTCGGCCCCATCGGGGATGTGTACGGTATAATAATCGGTGACAATCCGGGTCTCCCCATCCGCTTGCACCGCTTCGGAGGAAATGCCCTCCCAGTCCCGTCCGGTGATGTGATAGGTCTGCCGGTCCTCAAAGCCCTTGGGGCCCTCCGCCTCTACGCGGACAAGGGTGTCCGACAGGGTCTGGACCCGCAGGCTGCCCACCACGGTGGAATAGCCGGTCTGTTCGACCGACTGGGCCGTCTCAACCGCCGGCGCCGACGGCAGTGCCACGGCCGGCACGGCCGCTCCCGTCATCAGCAGCGCCGCCGATACGGCGCAGCAAAGCGCCCTTCTGCTACGCATACCCATTTACACACGCTCCTTTTTCATCTTAATGCCTTTACGCCCATACGGGACTTATCCTGTATTTGTCATCATACCACAAGAAAATCATCTTCAAAAGCGTAAATATTGCCATTTGCACGACAAATTGTGCGCTCATATAGGCTACGCCCCACCCCGGCGGCTGAAGGTCCCGGGCAAAAAGCAGTAGGGATCCAGGCCGCTAGCCTGTTTTGCCAGCGACGCGCCGCCTATTGTCCGGCGGGGGAAAACGTGGTATATTGGGAGCATGGAAAACCGGACGGCCGCTCTGCGGCGTTTACAGGAGGTGTCCCGCATGTCCGCCGACTATGAAACCAACCCCTTCCCCCTGGAGGGCCGCTCTTTTGCCATACTGCGGTCCGAAGTACCCTATGCCTGTCCCCTGCACGCCCATTCCTTCATTGAAATCGCCTATATCGAGGCCGGGGCGGGCAGCCACGAGGTAGACGGTCGGACCTATCCTATCCGCAGGGGTGATCTCTACCTGATCAACCCCCGTATTCCCCACAGCTTCCTCTCCACCGGCGGTCCGGACCAAATGCTGACCGTGGTCAACTGCATTTTTCACGCCGGCTTTATCCACGACGCCCTGTCGGACTGCGAAAATTTCCTCGACGCCTTTTACCAGTTCTTCTTTAACAGCATTGTGCGCGCCGACGGCGTGGAGCCGGGGTTTATCAAGCTGTCCGACGCCCCCGCCTTCGGCTTCTCCTCCATTCTCCGGCAGATGAGCATGGAATATGAAAATCAACTGCCCGGCTGGCAAACCGTAATCAAATCCTGCTTGACCAATCTGATCGTTCAAATTTTCCGCGCCCATCAGCAGCTGTATGACGGGCAGGGCGCCCTCTCGGAATGCAGCCGCCAAATTGTGGAAAATACCATCCAGTATATCCGAGAACAGTACGGAAGGCCCCTCCATCTGGGGGAGCTGGCCTCCCGGGTTTATCTGAGCCCGGCCTATTTCAGCCGCCTGTTTAAGCAGCACACCAATATGACCCTGACCCAGTTCATTCAGGCGGAACGGGTGGCGGCGGCCCGCCGCCTGCTGACCTCCACCGACATGCAGGTGGAGAGGATTGCGGAGGAAACGGGCTATCGGGATATGAAAACCTTTTACGACGCCTTTAAAAAAATCACCGGCCTTACGCCCGGACAGTACCGACGCAGGGCGCAGGGACAAGATTTCCTATAAATCGGGCATGATTCCCCATAGATATTTTTCTCTCTGCATCGTACGCTTAAAGCGGAGGGCGTCTCTGCCTAAGCGGGCCGTCCCACAACAAAAAAATCCGCATTAAGAAAGGATGATGCAACCATGTCCAAGGCCATGAAGATCGGCTGCCTGATTTTCGGAAACACGGTGGCGGACACCGCCGAGGTCATTGCGGAACACAATCTGAACCTGTCCGACTGCGAGCGAACCAACCGCCAGCTAAACGCGGACGATATCGCCCGCATCCACCAAAGCTTTGACGAGGCCCTGCCCCCGGACTGCGTTCCCTTTTACCGGGACTGCATAATCACCGAGCATCAGGCCATTGACATAGAGCCGGCGGACCTCTATGTGGTATACCCCTTCGGCGGCATATCCGACGTGCAGTTTGCCGCCCTCATGTCCAAAAACAAGCCCATCGTCATCGCCCCCTGCCCCTACGGTCAATACTGGTCCTACGGCTGCGTATACTATCCCTACTTTGTGCGGGACAACCGGGAAATTTCCCGGTATCTGGGGATTTCAGAGGACGTGTCCGTGGTGGACAGCCAGGAAGAGCTGAAAAAGACGCTGTACGCCTACCAGGTGAAATTCCGCATGGAAAACGCCGTGGTCCTGTGCGTGGGCGAGCCCATGTACGAGCCCTTCCATTCTTTTAACTGGGGATATTCCATTGTAAAGGCCGTGCAACAAAAATTCGGCCTGCAGTGGATGAATATCAGTTCGGAAAAAATATTGCAGATGTACGACAGCTTCGACAAGGAGTATGCCCACGGAGAGATTTTGAAGGACGCCGCTGAAAACCATGTGAAGGACGCGGGGGCGTTTGATCGTGTGGAGCGGTTGTACCAGCTTTTTAAGGCTCTAATCGAGAAATACGAGGTGGACGGGTTTACCGTGAACTGCCTGGCCTCTATTGTGCATACCACCATAAACGGCACCGCCTGCTATTCCCTGTCCAAGCTCAACGACGCCGGCGTTGTGGCGGCCTGCGAATCGGACGTCACAACCTTGATGGCCATGATGATCACCTCCTTTGCCTCCCGCCGGCCCGCCTTTATGCTCAACCCCTACCTGTTCCCGGCCGACAACAAGCTGTTCGTCTCCCACTGCTCCTCTCCAACCCGTCATTCCCTTGCCAAGGACGACGCGCAAAGGGACGATATGCGCCTATATAACTACTTCGAAATTCCCCATATGGGCTGCGGCATACAGGTGCTGCGGGAGGAGGGAGCCGAGGTCACCATAACCGGCCTATCCCACAACAGCCTGGACCGTATGGTGGTGGTCAAGGGCCGCATTGTGCGCAACACCTCCTTTGCCTCCTGCCGCACCCAGTTGGAGATCCAGACCGAGGGCAGCATCCGGGAGCTGGCCGAGGCATACCAGGGCCGGCACTGGGCCCTGGTTTACGGCGATCAAACCGACGCGGTGGTCAGGGCCAACCGCCTGCTCCGCATCGAAAGCATCCTTATCTGAAGCGTCGGTTTATAGAACGGCCAAAAAGCGCCCCCAGACGGAGCGCGGCAACCAAGCGGTATATATACTAAAAG
>DXVY01000050.1:0-1923 GCA_019417145.1 Clostridiales bacterium | reverse complement strand
GCGTAGTCCTTGGACTGCGCCGCTCTTTTGTGGTATAAAGCGAATCGTTCGGCCTTGCGCCGCTTATCTCCGCTCTCCGCAACCAAGAAAGGGGCGGCGGTCATCCGTCGGGGAAGCTCGATTCCACCGATCCCATGCGGGGCATCCGTCACCGCCGCAATCGGACGGATTTGCGGTAAACGATATATGCAACAGCCGCCGTTATCACCTCTGCAATCCAAAAGGCATTCCAAACGCCCACGGGGCCACAAATTTTGCTCAGCAAAAAAGCAACCGGAACGATAACCACTAGATACCGGCACAACGAAATCAGCAGGGACGGCAAGCCCTTTCCAAGTCCTTCCAACGCACCCGATGAGGTTACGGAAACAGCCGAAACAAGGAAGCCCGCGCTGATGACGCGAAGGGCGGTTTTTCCGGCTTGGATTGTCTCCGGGGTGTGGGTGAACAGGCTCATCAGCCGGCCGGGAATAAGCAGGCAGATACCTGTGCCCAAAATCATAATGACCCCGCTCATGCAAAGAACGATATTGTAAATCTGGCGTACGCGCTTGTGCTCCCCGGCTCCGTAATTATAGCCGATCAGAGGACGCATTCCCTGGACAATGCCGTTGGCCGGCAGATACAGAAAGGTCTGCAATTTATAATAGATACCCAAAACCAAAATATAAACCTGGGAATACGCCGCTAGAATCCAATTGAGCGAAGATATCAGAATGGAAGGCAGGGCAAGATTCAGGGTCGCTGGTATCCCGATGGAATACAGTTTCAGCATCATCTTCCCGTCCGGGGCCAGGTGCTTTGCGCTGATACGAACCCGAATGGGCCGCGCAAAATACAGGACCAGGTAGATGAGCAGGGTAAGCGTCTGGCCAATTCCGGTGGCCAGCGCCGCCCCCTCGATTCCCATAGCAGGAAACGGCCCCAGCCCAAAGATAAGCACGGGGTCTAAAATAATATTCATAATACACCCGCACATTAAGCTTACCATCGTAACCTTCATGCTTCCAACAGCCTGAAAGATTTTCTCAAAGGTCACGCTTATAATGATTGCCGGTGTAAAAGCAAAGGCTATGACGGAATACCGCACGCCAAGATCCATGACGGCGTCCGATGAAGTAAACATCCGCAGGAAGGAGGGCATAATGGCAATACTGCCGGCGGTCATTACCGCGCTATGGATGACAGCGAGCAGCATTCCCTGGGTAGCGGCCCTGTTTGCCCTTTCCGGCTCTCCCGCGCCTAAATGAAACGCAATGACGGCGTTGAGCCCGACGCCAAAGCCGATGCCGACGGCGTTGATAAAATTCTGCACCGGATAAACCAGGGACAATGCCGTCATAGCGTCCTCGCTGATTTGTGCGACAAAAAGGCTGTCTACAATGTTGTACAGGGAATTGACCAGCATGGAGAGCACCATGGGAAGCGCCATGGAAAGAATCAGCGGTAACACCGGTCTCTCTTTCATAAAAGTTTCGTTCATATTTCCTCCTTTAAAAGCCGCTGTACCCCGCCCCAAAAGGCGGGCCTGCGGTCGGTTTACCCCTATTTTAATTTCAAAGGGAAAAAACCGCCGCTGGGAAGGCCTCCATTCCCGCCGCTGGACATGGGGATTCCAGCGCCGCATGTAACAATTCCCAACGGGTACTGTCCGGTTGGGACGTTCTCCGCGCGCCGGCGGCTGTCAAGCAGGGATGCGCATGCATTTTTTACAGCGCTGTCCCCCCATACTTATGGTTTTGCCCTGTACCCTGTCAATAAAAAAGCCACACAGCTATCCTTGGATAACTGTGTGGCGAAAAGAAGACAACGTCCGGAAAAATCCACTACCAAATTTTACGGGTAATAGTATAAAACAATACACGAGGATTGTCAAGCCTCCTGTTAACCGTCACGCCGTCCGGTACGGCGTGAGCAGGGCTA
>DXVY01000005.1:24696-27046 GCA_019417145.1 Clostridiales bacterium | reverse complement strand
GTCAATAGTTTTATACAAAATATCAAAATAGGTGTTGCTAAAAAATCAATGGTTTATCTAAAGCAGTCAGTACCTGTTGTCTCCTGGAAGGGTACTTAGGATTTGTCATCGTATCGTCGTTACAGGCAGTCGCTAAACTTGTGTAGTAAAGTCACTGGTCAGAACGATGATTTTACTACACCAAAAACCGGCCGGGACCATTTAATGATCCCGACCGGTTCTAGTTTTTGAGTCAATCACATAATATGTGTACGAGCCTTAATACGCCACGCCCTGGGCGATCATGGCGTCGGCCACCTTCTTGAAGCCGGCGATGTTGGCGCCCGCAACCAGGTTGCCGTCCACGCCGAATTCCTTGGCGGCGTTGTAGGCATTGTGGAAGATACCCTCCATGATGCCCTTCAGCTTGGCATCCACCTCTTCAAAGGTCCAGCTATACCGCATAGAGTTCTGGCACATCTCCAAAGCGGAGGTGGCCACGCCGCCGGCATTGGCAGCCTTGGCCGGTCCAAAGAGCACGCCGGCCTTCTGGAAAGCCTCGATGGCTTCGGGGGTAGAGGGCATGTTGGCGCCCTCAGCCACAGCCATGACGCCGTTGGCAATCAGCTGGGCGGCCTCCTCGCCGTTGAGCTCGTTCTGGGTGGCGCAGGGCAGGGCGATGTCGCACTTGACCGACCAAATGCCGCGGCAGCCCTCGGTATAGGTAGCGCCAGGCACCCGCTTGGCATACTCGGAAATGCGGCCCCGCTCCACTTCCTTAATCTGCTTGACAACATCCAGCTTGATGCCGTCGGGATCCACGACATAGCCGCCGGAATCCGACAGGGCGATAACCTTGGCGCCCATGCTCTGGGCCTTCTCAGTGGCGTAGATGGCCACGTTGCCCGAACCGGAGATGACCACCGTCTTGCCCTCGAAGGAGGTGTTCTTCATGGTCTTCAGCATCTCCTGGGTGAAGTAGCATACGCCGTAACCGGTAGCCTCGGTGCGGGCCAGGGAACCGCCGTAGGTCAGGCCCTTGCCGGTGAGCACGCCGGTAAACTCATTGCGCAGCCGCTTATACTGGCCGTACATATAGCCGATCTCGCGGCCGCCCACGCCGATATCGCCGGCGGGCACGTCGGTATCCGCACCGATGTGCTTGGAAAGCTCGGTCATGAAGCTCTGGCAGAACCGCATGATCTCGCCGTCGGACTTGCCCTTGGGATCAAAGTCGGAACCGCCCTTGCCGCCGCCGATGGGCAAGCCGGTGAGGCTGTTCTTGAAAATCTGCTCAAAGCCTAAGAACTTGATAACCGAAGCGTTGACCGAGGGATGCAGCCGCAGGCCGCCCTTATAGGGACCGATGGCCGAATTGAACTGGCAGCGGAATCCCCGGTTCACCTGCACCTTGCCCTGGTCGTCCACCCAGGACACGCGGAACATGATCATCCGCTCGGGCTCCACGATCCGGTCGATGACGCCGGTGTCAATGATGGAAGGATCCTTTTCCACCACCAGCTCGAGAGACTCCAGCACCTCCCGAACAGCCTGCTGAAACTCAGGCTCGCCCGGGTTGCGGGAGCAGACCTTGTCGTAAACTTTGGTCAGATACGCGTTTTTTAGGCTCATATACAAAACTCCTTTTCAATAAAATCCAAACAAATGACAGATGCGGGCAACAAAAAAGAGCATGGCCCGCACCGGCGGCTCCTCGCCGGCAAAAGAGGCGAAACCATACTCCAAACACACTATTTCAGGGCTGACTCCGCCGCTTTTTATTACTAAAATAATAGGCGCGCCGGGCGGGATTGTCAAGATTTTTTTGTTTCCTTTTGGGTGGTCCAGGGACCTCCTTTTTTACCCTTAACGACCGGTGTATTTCCCTGAAAAACACCGAGGCGGATATTCTGCATAAATTTTATCTTTCCTTTAACAACA
This sequence comes from Clostridiales bacterium, assembly GCA_019417145.1. Classification (GTDB taxonomy): domain Bacteria; phylum Bacillota; class Clostridia; order Oscillospirales; family Acutalibacteraceae; genus Howiella. Next base: position 25,126 of record DXVY01000005.1, on the reverse strand, counting down.
AATCAATTGAAATCCACAAGCTTATATGCTACAATACCTACAATAGCGCAGAAATACTGCGTGATGCAAATGCGTTTTTGTAGGATTTTCACGAACTTTGCTATATTTCTTGTACTTGGACACGCACGAGTCCTCAGACGCTTTGCAGCTATCCAGGGTCTTTTATGGATCTAGAAAAGAAAGGGTGTATCATATTGAAACAGTTTCCCGCTTCCCACATCAAGAACATCGCCATACTCGGGCACGGCGGCGCGGGCAAAACCACGCTTACCGACGCGCTGCTGGCTGCGGCCGGCGCAATCGACCGGATCGGCAAGGTGGCCGAAGGCGGCTGCACCACGGATTTTGATCCGGAGGAAAAGAAGCGCGGCGCGTCTATCTCGACGGCCATCGCCCCTTTGTGCTACAAGGATTACAAGCTGAATCTGAT
>DXVY01000005.1:18423-24686 GCA_019417145.1 Clostridiales bacterium | reverse complement strand
GAATCTGATCGACGCTCCCGGCCTGTTTGACTTTGCCGGCGGCGTACGGGAGGCCCTGGCCGCAGCCGAGTCCGCCCTCATCGTTCTCTCGGGCAAATCGGGTCTGACGGTGGGCGCGGAGCTGGGCTACGCCGAAGCGCGGCGGCAGGGCAAAGGATGCGCCTTTTTCATCGGCAAGCTGGATTCCTCCCACGCCAACTTTCGCAAGGTCCTTTCGGCCGTGGCCGGTAAATACGGTTCGGCTGCCTGTCCCGTGGTGGTGCCCTCTATGAACGGCGAACAGGTGGGCTGTTATGTGGACCTGGTGGCCAACAAGGCCTATACATACGACGGACTGAAAGCCAAAGAGGTGCCGGTGCCGGCCGATGAAAACATCGCGAACCTCCGCTCGGTCATGCTGGAGGCCATCGCCTCGGCCGACGAGGCCCTTATGGAAAAATATTTCGAGGGCGAGGCCTTTACCGAAGAGGAAATTTTGACCGGCCTGCGGGAAGGCATGGCCTCCGGCGAGCTGGCTCCCGTCTTCTGCGGCGTGAACCAGACTGGCGAGGCGGTGGAGCTGACCCTGCGCATCCTTGCCACAATCGCGCCGTCGGCCGACGTCAAACCTGTTATCTGCGAGAAGGACGGCGAGCCGACCGAGTTGTCCTGCGACGCCGATGGTCCCCTGGTGGCGTTGGTGTTCAAAACCATTGCCGATCCCTTTGTGGGCAAGCTTTCCTATTTCAAGGTGGCGTCCGGCAAGCTGCAGGGCGATACCAAGGCCGTCAACGCTCGGACTGGCGCCGAGCTGCGCATTGGCAAGGTCATGTGGATAAACGGCGGCAAGCAGGAAGACGCGGATTCCATTGGCGCGGGGGATATCGGCGCCGTATCCAAGGTAGGCGATCTCCTCACTGGGGATACCATCTGCGCGCCGGGAGCCGTCTATAAGCTGGAGCCCCCCGCTTTTCCCGTCCCCAGCCTATCCATGGCCGTTCGGCCCAAAAACAAGGGAGACGACGAAAAGATGGCGGCCGGCTTTTTCCGCCTAATGGAAGAGGATCCCACCCTGAAATTTGCGGCCAACCACGAGACCCACGAACAGGTTCTCTCGGGCCTGGGAGAACAGCATTTGGATGTGGCCGTGTCCAAACTGAAAAACAAGTTTGGCGTGGACGTCACCCTGTCCACCCCCAAAGTGGCTTATCGGGAGACCATTCGCAAAAAAGTCAAGGTACAGGGCCGCCACAAGAAGCAGTCGGGCGGCCATGGCCAGTTTGGCGACGTCTGGATTGAATTCGAGCCCTGCGACAGCGATGAGCTGGTCTTTGAGGAAAAGGTGTTCGGTGGCGCGGTGCCCAAAAACTTTTTCCCCGCGGTGGAAAAAGGCCTGCGGGACAGCGTACAGAAGGGCGTGCTGGCCGGCTATCCCATGGTGGGACTGAAGGCCACCTTGGTGGACGGCTCCTATCATCCGGTGGACTCCTCCGAAATGTCCTTTAAGACGGCGGCGTCCTTGGCCTACAAGGCGGGCATCCCGGACGCCTCGCCCGTGCTGCTGGAGCCCATCGGCACCCTGAAGGTGTTGATCCCCGACGACAACATGGGCGACGTTATCGGCGATATCAACAAGCGGCGGGGCCGGGTGCTGGGCATGAACCCAGCCGGTGACCGGACGCAGGAAATCGTGGCCGAGGTTCCCATGGCGGAAATGGGAGACTTCTCCACAGCCATGCGTTCCATCACCCAGGGCAGAGCCAGCTTCACGCTGGACTTCGCCCGCTATGAGGAGGCGCCGCCCATGGTGGCCCAAAAGGTCATTGAGGCGGCAAAAGAAGAATAGAAAACAGCAAAGCGGCCGGCGTTTTATGACGCCGGCCGTTTATTTTTCTATTTCGGCAACGATTTATGCTCTTCTTACCACCTTTATAGTAGCAAGGATAAAGGGAGGCGAATCCCGTGACGCTCAAACAAATAGGTGCCGCCCTTTTGGCCGGCGCGTTCCTGCTTCTGTGCGCATGCGACTTTTCCCCCAAACCGGATGATACAGGCAGTACCGCCGCGTCGGTTTCCCCCTCGTCCGCCCCTTCTTCCGAAACCGCCCGGATTTCTGCATCGCAAGCGCCATCCGAAACGGAGACGTCGGTGGCTGTTTCCTCGGAGGAATCCGTTGCCATGGACGAATCCGTATCGGAAGCACTGCCGAATAAGGGGCAGGAAATGCGGGAGGAAATAGAGGCCATGCAACCGGACGACCAAGCGATTTATGAATATGCGCCAGGTCAGCAGCTGGCCCTGATTCCCGCTAAACGGGAATGTCCGGTGGGCGCCAATGCCATCTTAGCCCAACTCTACAATGCCGGAGATTCCACCTTCGACTACGCGGGAGACGATCAGGACTATCGTTTAGAGAAGCTGGTGGACGGAGAGTGGAAGGCGGTACCTGGGAACCGAGACACGCTTTCGCCTTCGTATCCCGATACGCTGGAGGCTTATAAAATACGGCTTAAAGCTTACGATCTATCCATATGGCAAGCCGCTTGGCTGTCGGCGGGACAGTTCCGGATTACCGATGCATGCCGCCGGGCAGATGAAACATACAGCCTGACTTTTTATTTTTCCCTGTACGGGGAAGGGGATCCTTGGGATTCCATTAAAGAAGAGGCGACGGATTATGGCGATCAATACGCGGCTTGGCCGGACGGCGACGTTTTTTTGCTGGCTCCGGAAAAACGTATTTGCAGCTATTTGGAAACACCCTTTGTCTACGCCTACTATTACAACCAGAGCGATCATCCGGTGGATATAACGGTTTCCGCAGCATTCACGCTGGAAAAAAAGGAGCAAGACGGCTGGCATGAAATACCGGGAACCACCTTCGCCTGGACGCCTGAAAAGTTGTCCGACGCGCCGGACGGGACGGGGATACATACAATGCAGCCCTATCATCAGCTGGAAATTGTTTTTCCTCTGGACCCCTTTGATACTTCCAAACTATCCCCTGGCGATTACCGCATATCCGTCTACGCCCTGGGGGAAGAGAAACCGCCTTTAACTTTCCACTTTTCCATGACTGATATTACCGGTGTCATCACTTTCGATCATGCGCATGAAACGATATAACCTACACCCTCTCCAACAGGTCTGCCAGGATGGGATTGGAAAGCAGGAAACCGGACGGCGTAAAGCGCAGCTTATTTTTATCCTGCCGCATATAGCCCGCCTGCACGTAGCGCTGGGCGCGGTTTATAAATTCATCGGCGGGCGGACGGCCGTATTTTTGACAGAACAGCGCAAAGTCCAGTCCGTCGGTCAGTCGCAGCCGGAGCATGGCGTATTCGGCCGGGTCGCCGCCGGGTCCCTCGTCCTGGGGCGGAACCGGCGCATCCGCGGTAGGGGATACCCCCATTTCCTTCCATATCCCGGCGGACGCCCCCTCCCCCGCTATATAGTCCTGCACCGTCCGGGGATAATAAAACCGGCGGCCGTTCACAAAGGAATGGGCGGCGGGGCCCAATCCCAGGTGCTCCCGACAGTTCCAATATCTCAAATTATGCCGGCTCTCGTATCCAGGCCGGGAAAAGTTGGAGATTTCATATTGTCTATATCCCCGGCTTTGCAGCATATCCACGGCCGCCAGGTAAAGGTCGGCGGCCTGATCGTCATCCGGCAGGGCAAGGCTTTCCCTATGGGCGGCGAAGGGGGTGCCCTCCTCCACCTTGAGCAGATAGGCCGAGATATGCTTAGGGTTCAATCTTGTGAGGAAAGCCACCGAGCTTTCTAATGTTTCCAGCGTCTGGCCTGGAATGGCCAGCATGAGGTCCAGAGACAGATTATGGATGCCGGCGGCGTCCGCCGCGGCCGCTGTGCGCTCCACATCGGCGAGGGTATGCCGGCGGCCCAGCCGGGCCAGCTCGGCGGGAATCCCGCTCTGGACACCCAAGGACAAGCGGTTGACCCCCGCCTGCCGGGCGGCGCGCAAAACCTCTCCCAAATCGTCGGCGGGATTGGCCTCCAGGGTCACCTCCGCGTCGGCCGCGAGGGGAAAGAAACGGGCGGCGGTCTCCAGCAGACGAGCCAGCCGCGCCCCGCCTATAAGGGTGGGCGTGCCGCCGCCCAAATAGACCGTATCCACCGGGCGTCCCAAAAGGCCGCCCCAGGCGGCCAACTCCCGACACAAGGCTTCCGTGTAGGCGTCCTTCAGCGCCTCATCGGCGGCGAAGGAATAGAAATCACAGTAGGCGCACTTGGAGGCGCAAAAGGGGATATGAATATAGAGGCCCAAAGACTGCATATGATCAGCTCCTGATTCAAACTGGGGCTACACAGAAAGGAAGGAAAACTATGAAGAAACTTGTATGGGGCTGTCTGTTTTTGGCCGTCGTCCTGGCGGCTGGCGGATGTACGCCCGCTCAAACCGACGGGCAGGCTTCCGCATGGTCAGAAATACCTGCGTCATCCTCCGCTCCTAGTACACCACCATCCAGCGGCCAGGCCTCCACATCTGACAGCCAGGCCTCCACATCTGACAGCCAGGCCTCCACATCCTCCGCCCCTTTCACAGCCGAGGAAAACGATGGCACAACTGCTACAACCGACCCGACGTGCGGCTATCCAAGGGCCGGCCAGATTAAATGGGACGAGGTGGAACTGGATATTCCCGAAAACCAGACCCCCGACTGGGAAATCCTGTCCTATTACACAGGGGAAGAGGCGGTGCAAAACACGGAGGTGCGCGCGGAAATGGAGGCCTTTTCCGTGGACGACACCAAGGTTCCGATCTATATGGGAAACAAGGGAGAAAAAGGCCTTATATACAGCACAAATTACCGGCTGGAACGGCAGACCGAAAACGGCTGGCAGTCCCTTCCTTTTAAGCAGGATACGGTTATAGAGCAGCGCACATGCTACCTGCGTCCCCACGCCGGCAAAACCCGCACATATAGTCTGACCAATTTGGAACAGCCGGCCGTCCCCGGTATTTACCGCATCATTATAGGCGAACCGGCCACAGCCCTCACCTGTACTTTCACCCTGCGGCCCAGTGAAAACCTGGGGCCCAGGATCAGCGAGGCCCAGGCATACGGGGATCAGATACAACAAACCGGCAGCGGCGCCGTGGCGGTCATTCCCCGGCAAAGGACCTATCCCGTGGGCGTCCAAAGCATACAGGCCGATTATGTGAACAACAGCGACGAGCCCTATTACTTTGGCCCGGTGGCGGAAGATTTTGTTTTGGAGAAGTTACAGGATGGGCAGTGGATACGGATACCATATAACACCCCAGATATGGCCATCAACTCTATCGCGGCCGTGGTTCCTTCACACAGCACCACCGTTAAGACCTTTAATCTAAGCGTCTTACAGCAGCCCTTGCTTACGGCGGGACAATATCGTATATTGGAAGGAATCTCGGGCCAAGACGATCCGTCTGTATTTATCTTTTATTTCTCGCTGGCATAAGGAAAAGCCGATACGGGTGCGCATGCGAGCCGCCCCGTATCGGCCATTTTTTTATTCGTCCAGCTTGAGGACGGCCATAAAGGCCTCCTGGGGCACCTCTACGCTGCCCAGCTGGCGCATCTTCTTCTTGCCTTCCTTCTGCTTTTCCAGCAGCTTTTTCTTGCGGGTGATGTCGCCGCCGTAGCACTTGGCCAGCACGTCCTTGCGCATGGCCTTGACCGTCTCCCGGGCGATTACCTTGCCGCCCACCGCCACCTGAACGGGGATTTCAAACATCTGCCGAGGGATGAACTCCTTGAGCTTCTCGGCGATGCGGCGGGCTCTGGGATAGGCATTGTCCGCATGGACGATAAAGGACAGGGCGTCCACGATCTCCCCGTTGAGCAGCACATCCAGCTTGACCAGCTTGGATTGCTGATAACCCTTGAGCTCATAATCATAGCTGGCATAGCCCCTGGTGCGGGATTTCAATGCGTCGAAAAAATCGTATACGATCTCATTGACCGGCATAATGTAATGCATATCCACCCGGTCGCCCATGTACTGCATATCTTTATAGGTTCCCCGGCGCTCCTGGCACAGGTCCATAATGGTGCCCACAAATTCGGACGGGCTATATACATGCACGTCGGCCACCGGCTCTTCCGCTGAAATGATGGCGGCGGGATCCGGATAGTTGGTGGGATTGTCCACAGAAAGCTGCGTCCCGTCGCTCATATTGAATTTATAGATCACGCTGGGAGCGGTCGTAATGATTTCCAGATTAAATTCCCGCTCCAGCCGCTCCTCGATAATCTCCATATGCAGCAGGCCCAAAA
>DXVY01000005.1:0-18413 GCA_019417145.1 Clostridiales bacterium | reverse complement strand
GCGCCGGAGGTCTCGGGCTCGAAGAGCAGGGCCGCGTCATTGAGCTGCAGCCGCTCTAACGCTTCTCTCAGATCGGGGTACTTGGCCCCGTCGGCCGGATAAATGCCGCAAAACACCACCGGATTCACCTGCCGGTAGCCCGCCAGCGGTTGCGCCGCGGGATTTTCCGCCAGGGTAATGGTATCGCCCACCCGAGCGTCGCCCACCGTTTTGATGGAAGCGGCCAGGTAGCCTACCTCCCCTGCCTCCAACCCTTCGCAGGATTCCAATGCAGTGGCCTTCTTCCGGCCCACCTCCACCACGTCGAACTGGGCGCCGGTGGCCATCATGCGGATGGTTTGCCCGGCTCGGATGGAGCCGTCCATCACCCGGAAATAAACGATAACCCCTTTATAGGGATCATAATAGGAGTCAAAAATCAGGGCCTTGAGCGGCGCGTTCACATCGCCGGTGGGCGCGGGTACGTCGGTGACGATCCGCTCCAGCACCTGGACCATATTTTCGCCGCTTTTAGCCGATACCCGGGGCGCATCCTCCGCGGGAATCCCGATGATATCCTCAATTTCATGGGCCACCCGTTCCGGGTCGGCGGAAGGAAGGTCGATTTTGTTGATGACCGGCAGCAGCTCCAACCCGTGATCCACCGCCAAATAGGTGTTGGCCAGGGTCTGGGCTTCGATGCCCTGGGAGGCGTCCACCACCAGCACCGCGCCCTCGCAGGCGGCCAGCGACCGGGAAACCTCATAATGAAAGTCCACATGGCCGGGGGTGTCGATAAGGTTCAGCTCATACTCTTCCCCGTCCGACGCGGTATAATACAGCGTGACCGCGTGGGCCTTGATGGTGATGCCCCGCTCCCGCTCCAGATCCATGGAATCCAGAAGCTGATCCTCCATATCTCGCTGGGATACCGATTGGGTCAGCTCCAGCAGTCGGTCGGCCAGGGTGGATTTGCCGTGGTCGATGTGCGCTATTATACAAAAATTGCGAATATTTTTCATGGGAAGCGCCAATACAATCACCTCTACGCTATACATACGCCCTTATGGCCGTTTTAAACAGAACCTATTGTAACATATTTTTCCCCGGCGGACAACCGGGCAATTCATTTTCCCCGGTCGCTTGTATCAGGCGCATTCCTATGGTAGAATTTCCCTATAAAAAATACGGAAGGGAAGGCGATTCAATGGAGGGAAAGCTGCTGGAATTTTTGCACCGGGCCAGAAGGATGAAATACGCCCAACATACCCCTTCCTCCCAGACGACATTAGACGACGGGGCGTATGCTTACCGGGATTCCCGGCTGGGGGATGGATCCTTTGCCGGACAGGAGTCCCTCTGGAAAGACGGCCGGCCGGTCTGGGCCATGAACTATGTGGGACGGGCCCTTTCCTCCGACTTTCCTATGGATTTTTTACGGGAGGCCCTTCTGGAAGCACCGGCGGAACTGCCCTGGCCCGGCCCGGCAGAATATGCAAAGGGACCGTATGTTTTCCGGTGCGCCGTTCAGGGAGAGCCGGCATGGTTTTACGGCTACGCTGAGGTTCTAAAGGCGGACGTCCGGATATACGAATACGCCTTTCACGGGGGTGCGCTACGGGGAAAACCGGAATAGGGCCGTCCTTCCGTCCATTGCATTTTATAAAATATTTGGTATAATACTATAATAATAGTTATAAAAGCAGCCGGACCGCCGGCTTGCGGAAAGCGGGGATCTTGCATATGCTGCCAGCAAGTAAAACCATGAAACAGGCCGCCAAAGGTCTTTTGCATAGTAAATGGCCCCAGTTGACTGCCATTACGTTTATTTTTTGTTCCGGATACGTGATTCTCATTCTGGTCCAGCAGCTTCTACAGGATATTTTAGGCGTTTCCCTGCCGCTGGCCGGTATGCTGGCAGGGCAGCGGCTGTCGGCGCCATCCCCCAGCCTTCTGCTTTGCGAGATTGTTTCCCTCATCCTGCTTTTTATCCTTTGGAGCCCGCTGCAGCTAGGGGTACAAAGATGGTTTTGGCGGCTCTCGGGTGGGGCGGATGATACGGTAGGCGGCGTATTCCATTATTTTTCCACCGGTCGGCTCTATGCCAGGGCCCTGCTTTTCCGCCTGCTATACAGTCTTCGTCTGCTACTCATTGGCTTGGCGGCCTTCCTGCCGGCCGGGGTGGCCTATATCCTGACCTCCCCTGATTTTTACGCCGCTATGGGCCTCCGGGCGCCCGTCACCATCACCTCCCTTTGGAGCCTGCCGGGCGCGCTTTTTCTCCTTGGCCTCATCGCCTTTATCGCCTGGTCCCTCCGCTACCTTCTGGCCCCCTATCTGCTTATAAATGATCCGGACCTTTCTCCCCGCCAGGCGCTCAGGCTATCCGTCAAGGCCAGCCGCGGCAGTCGCGGCGCCTTTTTCGGATTCCAGCTCAGCTTCGTAGGCTGGCTGCTCCTTTGCCTACTGGCCCTGCCCATCCTTTTTGTTTTTCCCTATATGGCGGCGGCGAAAGCGGTCTTCATGCGATATGCTATTCACGGCTACAACGCCCGGCTGCAGCGCACACCGGCCTACGGCATGTATTAGCGCGCGGCGATATGTGATTTATTGTGGATGCGTATGTTCCCACCCGCAGACCAGGGGCTGGTAATGGGGCGTGCTTTCATTTATTTCAGGACAAATCAGGACAGGGGGAATAGGCGTGCAGCGACTGCTTTTCATATATAATCCCAACGCGGGTATCGGCAAGGTGAGCGAGCGCTTGGGAGAAATTGTGGAACGCATAGCTAGAGCCGGTTACGAAGTTACGGTTCACCCCACATCCGCCGCCGGGGACGCCTCCCTTGCGGCCGCCGGGGCGGAAGGCTATGATCGCATCATCTGCGCCGGCGGCGACGGCACCCTTAACGAAACCATTACCGGCCTTTTGCGCTGTGGCCGTCCGCCCCTTTTGGGTTACCTGCCCGCCGGAACCACCAATGATTTTGCCTCCAGCCTGTCCATACCAAAGGAGCTGTCCGCCGCGCTGGAAATCGCGCTGGAAGGCGTGCCGTTTTATTGCGATGTAGGCAGGCTGGACGACAGGCATTTTGTATATGTAGCCGCTTTCGGCCTTTTTACCGACGTCTCCTACGCCACCCCTCAGTCCATGAAAACCTTTTTCGGATACCTTGCCTATATATTGGAGGGGATGAAGCGGCTGGGCGATATCCGCAGCTTCCACTGCCAGGTCGAACATGACGGGGTGGTGGAAAAGGGGGATTACATTTTTGGCGCCATTACCAATTCCATTTCGGTGGGCGGGATCAAGGGATTTACCGGAGAAAACGTCCTGCTGGACGACGGTTTGTTCGAGGTCATGCTGATCCGACAGCCAGCCAATCTGGGAGAGTTTAATGCAACCGTTGCCGACCTGCTCAAGAAAGAGCCCTCTGCGCGCATCGATTGGTTTCGCACCGACCGGCTGACCCTGCGCTGCGACACCAGCATCAACTGGACCATCGACGGGGAGTTTGGCGGCAGCAAAAGCGAGATTACCTTTGTCGGACAAAAACAGGCGCTGGGTATATTGGTCGACCCCAAACAGGCCCACAAGCTGCCGACCGTTCAACTGCAACCTCCTGAAGCCTAACCGCAGCTTCACAAATATATATAACGTTTCGCCCCGGGCGGCCGTGTTAAGGCCGTCCCGGGGCGTTTCTTTTACCAAAGATTAAGATAGATATGCATTATCCGTTACGGGCCAGGATTTTACAGATCTCCATCACATCCGCGATGGTAATCTCACCGTCTCCGTCCAGGTCGCCCCGCTCCATTTCCGCATCGGTGGGATCGGTTCCCGCCGACTCCCGGGCCATGACCTTGCAGGCCTCCATCACATCCGCGATGGTCACTTCTTCGTCCCCGTCCAGATCACCCTTGAGGATGACCGGCGGCTCATGGTCCTCAATCAGCGCCGCCTGTGCCCTGTCGATCAAGGTGATAGCCGCTGCGTAATCCTCAATAGTGGAACTGGAATCGGTCGCTGTTTTGCGGCCCATGGCCAGGGCCGCCAGATAGGCCTTCCAGCTGGCTTCCTCATATTCCGCCGCCGCAAGGCCGTCGGCCGCCCCGATGGCCGCCTCCAGCTGGGCAAGGCCCGAAGCCGCCGAGCCTTTCTCCGCCCGCCGCAGGGAGATTTCATCCAGCTGCAGGGAGGTCTGGGAATCGGCGTGGTAGCGGAAGATGATGTCCAGCTTGCCGTCTTTCACCTCTACGGGGATTTCATACTTGACCCAGGAATGGCTCAGGCTGAGATTCACCGAGATTTCCTGGTCCCCGGCAAAACCGGCCGCCACCAAATAACAGGCGTTATCGGCCGTGGCGTCGAAGGAATAGGCGTTGACCCAGGCCGTCAGCACATAGTTGCCGTTTTCCAACTTCACAGTCTGGCTTAAGGTTCGGTCGGCATTCGCCTGCCAGAAGTAGAATTTGTAGTCCCCGGCCAGGCGGTCGTTCGCGTCCACCCCGTAGCCGGTATTGTTGTCCCCGGATGCGGCGGTCACCGTCCAGCCGTTGATGCTGCCGTCCTCAAACCCGCCGTTTACAATGGGCACCTCTTCAAAGGATTCGGGCTCCAGAGGGCAGATAATCCGGTCGATGTGCACCTCTCCCGTGTCGTCGGCCTGCCGGACAAGGGTGATGGTATTTTCCCCGGCCGTAAGCTCCAGGTTCACAATGGCCTCGCTCCAGAGACTCCAGCCGTTGAGCTTGGTAAACTGCATCTGTTTTGCCGTATCCGTCTGCCCGTTGGCGTAGATATGCAGGGTTCCGTCGTCGCCGCCGTTGGCATAGCGGAGATTGACGGTATAGGTGCCGTCGCTCATGGCCGTCACCCCGCCGATTTCCACCCCTTCGCCGACCGCGTCCATCTTGACGTAGCCCTCCCCGGTGTAACCGCTGTCCACACTGGCGATTTCGGCGCCGCCGGTGACCGTGCCGGTCTCGGCCTGCACCTCGTGGTCAAAGACGGCGGGCATCTGGATAAGCTGTAAGGGCACTTCCACTTGGTCGACGGCTATGGCGGCGGTGTTCTCCCCGCTGCCGGCGACCCTGATGGCGTTCTCCCCCTGGACAAGGGACAGGTTTACCGCTGCATACTGCCAGTCGTCCCCGCCCTTGATGGGCATAACCTGGCTGCCCTCCCCGGCGGAGATGGTCAGCTGGCCGTCGGCGGAAGCCTGGTAATAGACATACACGGTGTAGTCCCCGACGGCCGGCAGGTCGGCGGTTACGGTCAGGGTATCGGCCTCGGCCGTAAAACCGGTGACAGCCGCGTCGGATACCGTAAGGGAACCGGCGGTTTCGCCTTCCTCAGCCTCCAGAATCAAATCGGTGTAGGGCTCGCCGGTGACCTGGATGGTGTGGGCCGCGGCGTCGTCATGCACCTTCACATAGCACATGTTGGCGGCCGCGTCCACATAGTAGCCCGATGCGGCCGCATCCAGGGCCTCCAGGGAATCCACGGCCGTAAGGGCCGCCCCGTCGTAGGTGACGGCGGGGTTCTTGTAGCCGGCGTTATGGAACTGCACCAGGTAGTCCCGATCGTCGATGTCGGTATAGGAGCCGGTGCGGGCGCCGATTTCCAGGGTCAGGGTGTTGGTATCCCCCGTCTGCACCCGGCCTTCGTACCGGGTGGTGGTGTAGACGCCCTCCTGATAGGCGTCGGTCTCGCCGTCATCCTCATAGAGCACAAAGTGGAATGCCCCGTCTTCGATGGTGGGGTAGACATCCAGGGTGATTTCATCCACCGGCTTCTCCCCCACATACTGCATCTCGGGCTGCATGGGGATAATGGAGCCTTCCTTGACAAAGACCGGCAGCAGGTCGATGGGGGCGTCGTATTCCATGGTCTGCTCCCCGCTGTAAACCGTCTTGCCGTCGTCATAGTCGTACCAGTAGCCTTCGGGCAGGTAGACCTCCTTGGTTTCGGCGTCCTCTACCACAGGGGCCACCAGGAAGGAATCCCCCATCATAAACTGGGTATCCAGCTCCCAGGTATTCTGGTCATCGGAATAGTTCATGACCATGGGCCGGGTCATGGGCAGTCCGGTACCGCCTTTGCCCAAATTCTCCTCAATGCCGATGCCGATAATGCTGTCGGCGCTCAGGGCGTACATATAGGGCATCAGGCGGTAGCGCAGGCCGATGTACTTCTTGGAGTTTTCCTCGCCGTTGTGGGTCCAGGCCTCCCGGCTCTCGTTGCCGTTGATGTAGTGGAAGCGGTGGACAGGGGTAAAGGTGGCCAGCTGCACCCAGCGGGCGAACTGGTCGTCGGTGCAGGTGCCGTTGAAGCCGCCGATGTCAAAGCCCCAGTAGTTATAGCCGCAAAGGGACAGGCCGGTACCCATGCGGATCTGCTCGTACATATCCTGCCAGGTGGTGCCGATGTCCCCCGTCCAGGGGGCGGCGTACTTGTGGCTGCCGGTAAAGCCGCCTCTCGTCTGCAGGAAGGTGCGGCTGCCGTCTTCGGTCATGGCCTCGTAGAGGGTCAGGTTGTGCATGGTCGCCAGGGCGTTCTTCATCTCGTTGATGCTGCCCCAGGACTTGCCCTCCTCGTTCCAGAACAGCCAGTCGGTAGCGTAGGCCGAGGGCTCGTTCATATCCATCCAGATATATTCCACGCCCTGGTCCTGCAGATCCTGCACCTGGCCGCCCCACCAGGCCCGTGCTTCGGGGTCAAAGAAGTCGGTGATGCCCGAGGCCGCGCCCCAGGGCCAGTTGACCTTCTTGGTATTCCCGGACTGGTTCTTGATAAAGTATTTATTGGTATCCCCGTCCACAAAATACTGGTTGTTGCCCTGGTCGGTGACGTTGGGATCGTTGATCATGCCGTACCGCACATTCAGCTGGCCTAGGGCTTCAAACATGGCCTCCGGATCGGGATAGCTCTCGTGGTTCCACTCGGTGGGGGAACAGAGGTATTCATACCAGTCGATGTCCGAGATGATGACATCCAGGGGGATGCCCCGCTCTCGGTATTCGGTGGCGATGTTGATAATGTCGTTTTGGGTATACCCCCAATGGCACTGCATATTGCCCATGGCCCAGTCAGGGGCAAAGAAGGACTTGCCGATGATATCGGTAAAGGTCTTGGTGATCTCCTTGACCGAGGGACCATAGGTGAAGTAATACAGCAGCTCCCCGCCGGCCCTGGGGTTAAAGGAGCCGAAGGTGCAGGTGTCGGGGTCGGTCTTGCCCATGTCAAAGACCGTGTAGCTGGTGTTGTCGAAATAGACCGAATAGCCCTTGGAGCTGATATAGTAGGGCTCGGCCGTATCCGAGCGGCCTTCCTCCCAGCCGGGGGCCACGCCCTCGGAATCGGCGCCTACAATGTCGCAGCTCCACATGGCGATGCGCTCGCCCCGGCGGTCAAAGTCCACCTTATTGGATCCAAGGCCCCAGAACTGCTCATCGTCCTGAATTTTGCTATTGACCTTTACTTCCCCGTCGGTGGACCAGGCCATGCTGTCGTTCTCATTCTCCATGAGCACGTTGCCGGCCTTGTCCAGATAGGTCAGCTTAAAGGGATCCTTCTGTACGCGCAGGGTGATTTCCCCCGCGTCTACCTCGTAATAATCCCCCCGGTCGGAGACGTCCAAATCCTGGGCGTCCACCGCGTCGTCCACCACGGCGAAGGAATCGTATTTCCGGTCAAATACACCCGAGGGCTCCAGCCATACCTTGACCGCATTTTCCGCCACCGAGGTAATCTGCACGGCGGCATTGTCCAGGGTAAAGGTCAGCTGGCTGGTGCCCTCCCCCTCTACCTCTTCCACGCTGCCGGCATACTGCCAGTTGCAGGGCTTTAGGGTGATATAGTCCAGGTTGATGTGGCCGAAATCGTTGTCATTGCGGACCGTAACCGTATTCTCACCCTCGTTTAAGGTAACGGTGGCCTGGGCCTCTCCCCAGGCGGCCCAGGTGCGCAAGGGGGCGACGCTCAATTGGGCGGCGTCAGTGCCGTTGACAAAGACGCTGATGGAACGGGCGTAGTCCTCGGCGCCGTTGCCATAGCCCAGCACCAGGGAATACTCTCCCGCCACCGGGGCGTCCACCGTGAAAATGGCCTCTTCGCCTGCAGCCTCGAAACCGGCAGCAAAACCGGTGCCGCTGAAGCCGGCATGCTCGGTGGAGGTGTGCATGTTGCCGGTAAGCTGGGCGTCCTCCGCCTCATATATGCGGGACAGGGAGATTCTGTCCACCTTTACGTTGGCCGCCGTATCCCCCTGATCCACCTGGTAGGTGATGGTATTCTCCCCTTCTTCCAGGGGGATGCTCTCCAGCTTCTCGGCCCAGGTGTCGGCCGTGATGGTAGCCGGCAGGGTACTCTGCCGCACGACCTGCCCATTGGCGTAAACCGTCAGGGTCTTGTCCCCGTCTCCCTCCAGGCTGGAGCCGCTTATGTAGCGCAGGCGTACCCCGTAGTCTCCGGCGGCTGGGACGTCCACTGTAAAGGTAAGGGGATCCGACAGGTTATCTACATAGCCTTGGCCGAAATAATCATCCGCATCGTCCTTTATCGCAGCCGCATCCGCAAAGTCCTCCGCCTCGTAAATTTCCTGCGGAATATTTTCCCGGACGTTTCCCTGGTTGTCTTCCGGCTCCGCATGAACCGGCAGGGCGGATATGGCGCCCGACGGCAAAAGGAGCGCCGCCGACAGGCAAAGGGAAAGCAAGCGTGATTTTATCATGGTCATCCTCCTTTTCCAACAGGCCGAAAGGGGTTCTCATTGTTTCGCCCGCCTGTTCATCTATTGACATTATAGTATATTTCCTATAAAATAGACAGAGCAAATCACACCAAATATAGGACAATTATTGCGAACACAGGTGAAAAATATGGATGCTTTTTTTGAGCTTTCCCGTGATTATGATAATTTATTTTACTGTCTGCCCTGGAAAGACAATGCTACGGACCCGCATTTTCATTCCAATCTGGAATTTGTGTACGTGCATGAGGGTGAAATTGAAATCACGGTAAACGACGAGAAAAAGCTGCTGACGCCCGGCTGCGCCGCCATCGCCAACAGCTTTGACGTGCACGCATACCATACCCCGGCGCATTCGCAGATTACCGTTTTATTGATCCCCATCGATATGATCAGCCAGTTCCGCCACCGGCTGCAAACCCGGCAGTTCCGCAGCGCTTTTCTGACCGACCCCGCAGCCGGACAAGAGGTGGACCATGCCGTAAAGCGGCTCTATCACTATAACGCCACCCACGGTTCCATGGCCGCCGCCGGGTATCTATATACCATCTTAGGCATATTTGCCGATACGGTCGGCCTTGTCCGCCGAGAGCAGATCGAGGATACCGCCACCCTGGTCCGGCAGGTTCTGATATATTTGGAACAGCACTATCTGGAGCCGCTTACCATTGAAGACCTGGCCAAGCAGCACGGCTACAACCGATACTATTTTTCCCGGTTGTTCAACGCCCGCATCGGCTGCGGCTTCAACCAGCACCTGAACAATCTGCGCGCTCGCCACGCCGCCCGTCTGATCCGCAGCACCACTGACAGTCTGGAGGAAATCTGTTTTCAGTCGGGTTTCGGCAGCATACGCACCTTTACCCGCGCTTTTACCTCCTTTTACCAGATGACCCCTGCGGCCTATAGGCGGCAGCGGAAGGATCCCATTGGCGCCGACGTGGAAATGGATATGGGGGGCTGGCGTGCGCCCCGTCCGCAAAGGGACGACTTCGACTCGGCGGATATGCGGGAAGACGGGGAGACGGACGCATGAAAAGAATACGGCTTGCAGGAAAAGACTACACCTTTATGAAGGGGTACCAGACCAGCCCGGATTGGCGGCGCAGCCTCAATCGCTTGACCCGCCAAACCTTCGGCTTCGACTTTGAAGTCTGGTACGAACAGGGTTGCTGGCCCTCTACTTGTATACCTTATTCCTTGGCCGCCGGGGAGGCAATCGTTTCCCACGTCACCGTATCCTTGATGGATTTTCAGGTTTTGGGCGTCCAAAAGCGCTACGTGCAGCTGGGAACGGTAATGACCCACCCTTCCAGCCGCAACCGGGGACTTAGCCGTTTTTTGCTGGGGCAGGTCCTGTCCGATTGGCGTGATAAAAGCGACCTGATTTTTCTTTTTGCCAACGACGGCGTACGGGACTTCTATCCCAAATTTGGCTTTTACCCCGTCACGGAACACCAATTCACGGCGCGGATGCCGGGTGAAGGTGCGGGTTCTCCGGTCCGTTCCCTGCATCTACAGGCGCAGGAGGACCGGCGGCTGTTTTTGGATCAAATCCAAAGGCCAAACCCACTGTCCGCCCTGTCGCTGCAAAACGGGCAAGGCCTTGTGCGTTTTTACGCCGGCTGTATGGAGCTTGTCTCCTTTGCCGATCGGCTGCTGTATATTCCCGCGCTGGATGCAACGGCCGTTGCAGAGTACGAGGGCGATACATTATTGCTGTATGAGGTGTTTGCCGACAGGTCGGTGACCCTCCCCGCTCTCCTTGCCGCCCTGGCCCGACCAGGTGTAACCAACGTCCGGTTCTTTTTCACCCCGCTGGACATGACAGGGGAAGCCATACCCTTTGCGCAAGAGGATACTACCCTTTTCCTGCTGCAAGATATGGACAATCCCTTCGCAGGCCGTCCGCTTATGTTCCCCCTGCTGTCCCATACATAGCCGTTTTTCACAGGAAGCGGGGCGGCAGCTGCCGTTTTATAGGAAGAGAAGGAGCCGCCCGGATACCCTGGCGGCTCAAATTCTGCTATGTGCGCTTGTATCGACTGTTTACGACTCCTACGGGATTCGTAAAGCCAGTCCGGCAAAGCTTACAATGAATCGTCTGCGCCGTCACTTTCTCCTCTCGTTCTACTGCAAACAGCTCCCAGGCAAATCTTTCAGTCGGTGGCAAAGGTAATGATATTCGGAAACGAATAATCGACAAACCACAAACCGGGATGAAAACACACCCAGCTCTCGATTTGGTTTGAATAATTGGAGGAGCGCCGGACCTCACACCCGCTTTTTCCGTTTTATGATAGGCGCACTTTCTTTTTACGATGAAGCAACAAAGCGACCACCAAAATCACCGGGAAAACGATAGCCGCCAAAATGCCCGCCTGCAGCCGGTTACCCGCCGCCTCAGACACCATACCCACCACCGCCGGGCCGGACATACAGCCCACATCCCCGGCCAGCGCCATCAGGGCGAACATGGGCGTACCGCCGGCCGGAAGCTCTTCAGCGGCCATGCTGAAGGTGCCGGGCCAGAGCGCAGCTACCGACACGCCGCACAGGGCGCATCCCAGAAGACCTATAATGGGCACGGGGGCAAGGGAGGCCAACAAATAGCTTACAATACACAGCAGGCCGCTAAACAGCAGGAACCGGCGCAGGGGCAACCGCTCGCTACACTTGGCATAGATCACGCGGGTCGCGCCCATAAGCGCGGCAAAAGCACAGGGTCCGGCCAGGTCGCCCACCGTTTTGGAGACGCCCAGTCCCCCCTCCGCAAAGGCCGAGGCCCACTGGCTGACGGCCTGTTCGCAGGCGCCGGCACAGACCATGAAAAGCAGGAAGATCCAAAAAAGCTTCATGGACAGCAGTCGCCGCACCCGCAGCCCGGAACCGTTCTCCTGCAGCCTCGCCATGGGAACCCACAAAAAATAGAAGATATTAAAAATAGGCACCAGCGCCCAGATAATGGCCATAATCCGCCAGTTTTCTATGCCAAATATAAGGAAAAAGGCGGTAGAGGTCAAAACAACAAATACATGGCCCCAGCAATAGAAGGAGTGGAGCAATCCCATAACCGCCTTTTTCCGAGTGGTCGGGCAGGCCTCCACCAGCGGGCTGATCAGCACCTCAATAAGCCCCCCGCCCACGGCATAGAGCATGGCCGCGGTCACCAGCCCCGTAAAGGGATCTGCAAACAGGTCGGGCAGAATGGTGAGGCCGATCAGTCCGGCCGCCGCGCAAATATGGGCCAGCACCAGCGGAATGCGATAGCCGATTTTGTCCACAAACTTGGAGGCCAACAGATCAATGATCAGCTGGAGACCGAAATTGGCCGTAACCAGCAGGGCAATTTTATCCAGAGAAATCCCATAGGTGGTCTGGAAGGTCAGAAATAGCAGCGGCGCAAAGTTATTGATAATCGCCTGCACCACATATCCAATGAAGCTGGCCGCAATGGTGTGGCGGAATCGATTGCTCATATCCATGTCTCCTGCGCTTTTTCGGACATTATATCATAGAACACCTTGCCTGAAAAGGAAAAATTCCCCGCTAACGCGGGGAATTTTTTTGCAACTCACCCTTGTCGGGCCAAAATTTTACAGACCTCCATCACATCGGCAATGGTGATTTCTCCATCCCCGTCCAGGTCCCCCCGGGCGATTTCATCATCCGTAGGATCGGTTCCCGCCGACTCCCGGGCCATGACCTTGCAGGCCTCCATCACGTCCGCAATGGTCACCTCCCCATCCTTATCCAGGTCGCCCTTCTCGAGGGGCGGGGTATCCCCGGTGATCACGGTGACCGTGCAGGTCGCCTTGGCGCCGGAGGAGGTCTCGGCGGTGATGACCGCCGTGCCGGCCTTCACGGCCGTCACATTTCCGTCGGCGTCCACCGTAGCCACATCCGTATCGGAAGAGGCAAAGCTTACCTTATCGCCCGCCGGCGTCACCGTGGCGGTCAGCTTGGTCCTCTCCCCTTCCTTCAGGGTCAAGGTCTCCCGATCCAGCTTCACCGAAGGTACAGGCTCCTGTCCCTCCAGCAGGCCTTCGAAAATACTCTCCGGCTCGGTAGTCGTCTGCACGTCAAACTCCCATACGCTGGCCCATACGCCGTCGGTGGTTCCGGTGATGGAAAGCCGGACGTACCGGCCCCGGCCGGCCTTTTCGATCTCCCGCCAGGCCTTATCCTGGGTCATGTTATAGGTTTCGGCCTGATAGGTATTCCAATCGTTCCCGTCCTCGGATACCTCAATGGTATAAGTCCATTGGGTGGGCTTTTCAAAAAGTATACGCATGCCGGTAATGTCCACAACGCTGCCCATATCCATGGTGACGGCCTGAGGCTTTTCTTCTCCAGGCGGGCAGTAGCGGGTGGTCTCATTGCCGTCCAGCATGGCAAAGGGCGAATCCACCGGGTTGCTGTAGGAGGTGGCGCCGCACAGGCCGTTCAGGGCCAGATTATCCTGGGTCCCGGTTCCAAACACCGCCATCTCGGCCACCGAAATATATCCTACGCCGGCCGATTCGGTAAAGCGCACCGCCACATAGCGGCCGCTGGCCCGGCCGGTCTCCTCAAATGCCTGCTCGCTGTCGGAATTCTGGCTCCGGTCGGCAAACATTTCCCAGGTCTTGGCGTCGTTGGAATAAAGGATCTGATACTTCCAGGCCTGGCCGCTGGTAAAGGTCAGCTTCACCCGGTCAAAGGCCTGCTCGCTCCCCAGGTCGACCAGCAGAATCTGGGGCATCTCCTGGCTGCCGGCCGCCCAATAGGTATCCGGGTTGCCGTCGAAAGCAGCGGCGGGGGAGTTCCCCAGGTTCCGGGAGCTGGAAGCCTTTGCCAGCCAGTTCTTAGGACGGCTTGCGGCCGCCCGGGGCTCCTCGCCTATGAACACAAAGGAAGGGGATACGCCACGGTTCATGCGGGCGTAGAAGGGGATGGCCTTGGCCGTGGTGGTCTGCAGATTCCCGTCGAAATCGTAGTAGCTGGCCGGGGCGGAAATGGTGGTCACGCCGCCCAGCAGGTCGGGCTCAAACTGGGTGGTCAGCTCGGCGTCGGGGGCCACGCCCATGCAGAACTCGCCGGTGCTGAAGCCGGGAATGGCCGGGTTGTCGGTGTTTTCAAAGCAGTATACCAAGGGGCCGTACCCAAAGGCCACCATGCCTTCCGTGAAGGTCACCTGCTCATCGTTATAGATGCGGCGGGCTTCCATGGGGAAGGAAACCTCTACCTTATCCCCGTCTCGGACCTCCAGCACCGCATAACCCTTTTCCACATCGTAGGAGGCGGCCTGCCCATTCACCCGAATGGTCTCGTTGCCCTCGCCGACCCACTGGGGGATGCGGATATGGAGTTTGGTATCACCGGTAACTGTGATGGAGGAATCCCCGCCAAAGGGCAGACCGCTGTCCATGGCAATCTTGCGGCCGTCGGGCAGCGTCAGCTCGCTGGAAACGAACTGATTGACATAAACCGCCTGATCGGTGTAGGAATAGATATAGGTGGGCATTTCAGAATAAAACTTTAGGAACATAGGCGGACAGCAGGGGGTGTAGTTGATCCAGTCCCACCGGCCCTCCTTGGCCGACAGGGGCTGCTGATAAAAGAAGCTGTCGCCGTCAAGGCCCATGCCGCCCAGCACGCCGTTGTAGATGTAGTTTTCCACCACGTCGGCATATTTGGCCTCTCCAAAGGAAAGGCTCAGGTATTCGCTGAAGAAGCCCATGGCCACCTGGGCGCAGGTCTCGCAGTAGCCGTCGTTGGGCAGATGATAATTCTCGCCGTAGGCTTCGTCCATACCCACGGCGCCCACGCCGCCGGTGATATACATCTGCTTATCCACAATGTTGTTCCACAGGTGATCGGCGGCGGCCAAATAGGTATAATCCCCAAATTCCCGGCCCGCGGCGGCCATACCGGTATAAAACAGATTGGCCCGTACGGCGTGGCCGGCGGCCGTGGTCTGGTCATAATAAAGGGCATGGTCCTGGGCGTACACACCGTAGCTGGTATTGCCCACCCGGTTTTCGTAATTGCCCCGGTTTTCGATCCAGAACTTGACCAGATTCGCATACTCGTTCTCATCGATGGACATGGGATAATCCGGATTATAGCCCTCGATCTCCGCCTTCAGCTCGGGATTGTCCCGGTACAAGGTGTAGAGCTTTAAAAGCATTTCCTCCGGCCCCTCATGGGAGGGCACCATGTTGATCTTCTGGGTACCGTCGGCCTTTTTGCCGTAACCGTAGTTGTCGGCGATAAACTCGGCGAACCGGGTGGCCACAAAGAGCAGCTTGGTTTTCCCGGTGGCCTTGTAATAATGGACCGCCGCCTCGGTCATACAGCCGAAATTATAGGCGTCGTGATACTGCCGGGCGTCCCCCGACTCGTCAAAATACAATCCCGGGAAATCCATCATCATCCAGGTGCTGAGATAACCCGTATCGCTGCGCAAAGATGCATCATAAATAATGTCGATGTAGCCGTCGATGCGTTTTTCAATTTCCGCATTGGGCTTGGCCCGTAGGAAATCGGCCGCGCCCCGGATGGATTCAAAGAGCAGGCCGTCGTTCCAGGGCAGGGTCTGGGCCTTGTCGGTCTGTCCCGGCACGCCGGCGCGTTTGAAGTTGTCTACCGTACCGGCCTTCTCCAGGTTTTCCAGCACGGTTTCCACCGTCACATCGGCAATGGTATCCAGCTTCTCTTTCCAAAAGCCGCCGGTTACCTTTACCTGTTCAATCTCAGGCTGCTGCATGTCCAAAGTCTCCTTGTCAAACACACTAAATTCTATGGTATATTCGCTGAAGGCCCCATCCTTTTCCAACCGGATTTTGGCCGTCCCCGGCAGGGAATCCGCCTGCTCCACCGTGGCCGTCACGCCGGAAGCGGAAAAGTCGGCCGTCACCACCGGCGGGGTATCGGTGCCGGGGGCCAGCACCTGCTTATAGGACGGATTGGAGGCCCGGAACATCTGGAAGGGCTCGCCGTCAATATATACCGTCCCCTCCGGCTGCTCTATGGGCTTTTCAATGGCAATCCCCCATTTATCGGACAGATAGGCCTGGACCGCGGCCGCTTCATCCTCGTTTAACCCCCGGTCATAGACCAGAATCTCCGATATTACACCCACCATGCTGGTGGCGGGGCCCGATCCGCCCCCGATAAAGTTAGGCTGGTCGTTTTTAACCGGATTGCCGGACCCGGGCAGCTTGCCGATGGCCGCGCCGTTCATATATTGGGTTCCGCCCGCGCCGTCCTTGACGCCGCCCAGTATGTAGTTCGTATCCACCTGCATGGCGCGGTTGGCGCCGGTGTAGTTCCGGTATCCGCCGTCGTCCTTCCAGCCGAAGTTAAAACCGCCGTTCTCAATATTGAAGTACCAGTTGTGGTCGCCGTAAAGCCCCAGCTTGGAAAAAATCTGGTTGGCGTCCCCGGCGTTCACCATCTCATCCGGATTGACCACGGCAAATATGGTGAAATCATCCAGGCTAAAGCTTTCGGCAAGCTTCAGGTTTGTATTTTGCTGGAACTTGACGCCCGGCTTGCCGTTAATTTTGCCGGCCGCCTGGAAAACAGGCTGCTTGGAAGCGTCGGGTTGCGCGGCGTCGTAGCCGGCGTTACCCGCCTGATTGGCCCACGCGTCGACCTTTTCCCCATCCTCCAACTGCAATTCCGCCGCGTCATACCAGGCTTTCAGCCCCGATATGGCGTCGGGCGACCACCCCGGGTCCTGGGCGGCCGCGCCGGGGGAAAAAATCGTCCCCACAGCCAGCGCCGCGGCCAACAGCGCGCTACATATCTTTTTCATTCTTCGCAACCTCCCAAAGTTTTCATTTGATACATAGACATGAACATTTAGCATTAACGTTAATGCCGTTGTGGTTAGTATAACATTTACCAAAAAACGTGTCAAGGCGGCCGGGTAATATTCTGTTAATATTGACAGATTTATTTTTATGTAATATACAACATGACCATTCCGCACTAAAAGCGGAATGGTCATGCTAAAAAATATCGGTGGCGAATAGGCCCTTTTAGTTTTGGCGGGCGAGAATCTTGCAGATTTCCATCACATCGGCTATCGTGATTTCATCATCGCCGTCCAGGTCGCCACGTTTGATTTCGTCGTCCGTGGGATCGGTCCCCGCCGACTCTCTGGCCATGACCTTGCAGGCCTCCATCACGTCGGCGATGGTCACTTCCTCATCCTTATCCAGATCGCCGGGAATTATTTCCTCTGTCAGCTTGGGGATAGCCTTATCCACCTGGATCAAGGCGGTATCGTCCCCCAATCTCAGGGTGATCTCGCCGGTAATCCGGCCCTCTTCCGTGGCGGTGGCCTCGGTCAGGACAAAGTTTTCTATACTGGAAACGATAATGTCCACGTTGGTGACAGCCTGCTGCACCACGGCCATAATATTCTCCTCGTTGGTATCATTGGAAACCGAGAGAGCCGACAGGGCGGCCTCGACAGCCGCTTTGGCCTCCTCCAGGGTCTGGGGGGCGAGCTCGGACTGCTTTTGAATCTCAAATACTGTGAAGGAGTTGGGCGGGAGGGTAACCGTCAACCTTCCGTTCTGCACCGGGTTTTCCAGGGTCGCGGTAACCGGCACGGCGTTATTGGGATTCTCGGCCGTATTGGTCAGGCCGCGATCTTCATTGGCCATGGTGGTAACCGTGGCGGTGTTCACATTGCCGGTAAAGTCGCCCAGATCCATACGGATGGAAACAGGCTCGGCATTGTCGTTGACCATCTTGACCACTACCGTATTGCCGTCCTCGCTGCCGGTGGCATTGCACACGACGCCCGCCAGCTTCTGATCCAGAGAATAGGCCAGCCGATTGGGCTGGTAGGCATTATGCATCATCTGGGTGGTGTAGGCGGGGGGCTGCAGCCAGGCCTTCTCCGAATTCATGAATACAAGGCCCTGGTCCCAGCCGTTGTCATTTTGTCCGTCCACCTGTAAAGCGTTGGCCGAGCAGACAATGGGGAACACATCGCCCATGTCCTCGCCGGTCATAATGGCCACGGCGTTGCCCAACACGCGGCGGAACTCATGTACCCAGGCGTTGAGCTCGAATACGGCGATCTTCACCTTGGACTCGGGACAGATGGATTTCAGCGCATTGTACAGAGAGGGGAAGTTGGCGCCAAATCTGTAGGCGCCGCTGGGATCGTCGGTAAAGACGTGGACGTCCACCCAAACCTCCCGGTCCCCGCTTTCGACAGCGTGATCCAGGATCTTTTTGTGGCCGGCCAAAGTCAGCACGCCCGAATCGGCCTGGGAGAGATTATAGGGGTCCACAATAGGCTCGGCGTAACCGAAATCGCCCATGATCAGAATAGGCTCCACGCCGTACTCGTCGGCCTTCTCCCAAATCTTGTCGGCAATGGCGTTAAACTTGGTGGCGAAGGTATCGTCGATCCCGTTCTCGTTGCCGATCTGGATATAGGGCAGCTCAAAGGGCTCGGGATGGCCTAGGGCAATACGGGCCTGTACCCACTGGTTTTCGGGATCGGTGCCCAGGGCAAAATCCATAAAGTCGGCCATATCCTCAGGCGTCTCGTCGATGTTGAAGTCGGGAACGCAGGGGATGCCCAGCTCCTCGCAGAGCATCAGGATCTCGGGGATGGCAAAGCCCAAGGAGGAATAGGTCTTGTACCAGGAACCGTCATAGGTGGGC
>DXVY01000049.1 GCA_019417145.1 Clostridiales bacterium | reverse complement strand
CTATTGGCCCTTCTCCTGCATGCGGGGACGGGACTGATCCGCTGGAAGACAGCCCTCCCCTGCGCGGCCTTTGGCCTGCTGGGAGCGCTGGGCGGCTCTCTTCTGGCCGGCCGCCTGGGCGGGGATATCCTATCTCGCATCTTCGCAGCCGGCCTGATTTTACTGGGGCTGATGGAGCTGTTTAAAAAGGATTCGGCCAAGTCCAAAGACCGGTCCGTCCAAGAGCGCAAAGACGGGTAACCCCCGTCGCCGACCCTTGCTTTTCCCGGCCCGCTTTATCCGCTTTAGACCCGGCGATCAACCGGCCGATGATCGGCTCGCATTCCCGGACGCCGGGGCCGCCCTTTGGGATACAGACCGCCGCTGTCTTTCCTCCGGTTCCTTACGGCGTACGCGCAGCTTCTCCTTCCTCCCCTGCTCCTCTTGCCCCACGCTTTTCTTTCCGAACCCTTCCCTCCCCGGCCGGACGGCGTCTCCAGATGCCATCCGGCCGGTTCTCTTTTTCCACAGGCGGCGAGACCTCTCCCCATATCTTTCCGCCGGACAGGCCCCAAGCGCTGTCCGGCCGGCGGAAAAGGAAAACGGCCTGTCCGTTCAGAACAGGCCGCCCAGATAACCGATAAGAAAAAAGGCGAGAGGATATAGAACAAACTGGACCCCATAAATCTGTCCGCTGTACAGGCCCATCCATTGGAAAAAGCGGGTGAATTTACATTCCAAACTCGGCCGCAGGCTCTTTCTTGCCTTGTAAACGGTCTTGCCCAAGAATCCGCCCAGGAAAACCCAGCCCATGTAGGGCAACAACGGATAATACTCCAGCTCGCCCAGATTGCCAGCCTCCCGTATGCCCAGGGGAACCAGGAAGGGGGTGGGGGCGGTGGGAGAAAGCCACAATAAGAGGTAGCCTACAATCAGGACGGCCAGGCCGATGGAAAGGGACCACCATTTACTGCGCTTGCGCACCAATTCATATAGAAAAATGGAAAAGGCGTAGCAGTGAAGGGCGCCGAAGCGATACATCACATGCCTGCCCGTCACATGAGAATACAAAATAAAAGCAAAGGTCAAAAGATAGGCGAACAGGAATATCTTGCCCGCCCGCAAAAAATTGTTGCGACTGAAGGTACAGGATATACCTGAAATCAGGAAAAAAAGGGCGATACCCACCGGCATCATAAGGTGTATAAAGGGAAAACACATAACCAGCTGCCCGGTCTCGTCCGCCCGGAAAAAGATATGAAGGGGGTCGGTAGCCTGGACATAGGCCGCCGCGTCCACCTTGGTATACAGACCCCTGATGACAAATTCATAGACGCAAAAATAGAGATGCTCAAAAAGCATAAGGAAAATAAGCAGACCGCGCATAAAGTCGATCTCCCAAACCCGTCCGGCCAGCCTGCCGCCTTTCTGGGATCCGCGGGGCGACGCGCCTGCCGCGTGCTTGCTATCCGCTTTGGTTTTTCCCATTGATCATTCCCCACTCCGTTTTTCTAGCCCCTAAGAAACGGCGGCCTGATCTTACTGCGTCCCACAAGAAGATCTCCGTCCGTATATACAATTGGACCTAGCTCCGGCCCAGTCCCAGCCTTTTCGTCCCGGCCATACGCCGCGCACCGGCCGCTTGACATATGGGCGGCGGTCCTACCATAAAGAGGGGATCTTTCCCCTCTAGCTCCGCACCCCGCCGCGGTCGGCCCGGCTCACCCTGTTTGGGCCCTTTGCAAAAAGCAGGCATCGGTCGGCCGGCGACCGATGCCTGCTTCACAGGTTTTGCCAATTTGGCTTATTTACGCCCGCCCCGGCGCAGGGTCAGCACCGCCGCCCCGGAGAGAACAGCCAATCCCATAAAGGACAGGGCGGCCGCGCCCTCTCCCGTCTTGGGGGAATCCCCGCCGCCGGCGGGCCTAGAGGCAGACCCGGAATCGGAAGGGACGTCCGACGGAGTTTGGGAGGAATCGGACCCGTCGGGCCCGGACTCTGTGCCACTTTGGGATTCATCCGGCTTCTCATCCACCTGGATATCCTCCTTGGCGAAGGCCACGGTATAGGCCTCATCCTCGCCCTCCAAAACCACATTGCCGGCCGCATCCAGCACGTCGGGCCGGAAGGTCAGCACAGCGGCATAGGTATCGACGGGAACCTTGTCCCAGCTCGTCCCGTCCAGGCGCACCGTCAGAGGAAAGCTTTCACCCGTCTGGCTACCGTCGGCCTGTAAGGACGTGAAATCGGTGGTAAAGGCAAGGGTGTGATCAGCGTCCTCTTCCCCGCGAAATACGCCGTCGGTAGTGAGGCCAAGCCGGACGGTCTCCCCGGGATAAAGCACCGCTTCGTCCAGGGTGACCTGCCAGGTAAGATGGATCTGGGGATGGGAAGGGTCATCATAGGACACCCGGCAGTCGTAGTCATCCGATAGGGAAAACCGCACGCTGCGGGTAACCTGGGCCCCCACGCCCGTATCCTTGTTATTGGCCGCTGCGGGAGCCGCAAAAGCCGTAAAAGAGCAGCTAAGGCATAAAACGCTCAGTATAAACGCCAAGCAAAATTTACGCAATCAGCAGCCCTCCTTTCAGCCGTAAATTTTCTCCCGCTTACGCGCCCTTAGCGTATTCGCAGGTAAAGGTCATGGTGCCGCTGTATTTTCCGGCGTATACGATGTCGGCGGGATCCATGACAACCCTGCCGGATACCGTGGCCGTACCGTCGGCAATGGCCGTCTGGCCCGCGTCGGCAGTGCCCGACTTAAACACCGCATAGACGTCGCCGTCCGCCAGCTTATCGGAGGCGTCGGCGCCGTTGTACAGCTCGTAGGGCAGGGCGTTTTCGCCCGCGCCGTCCTCGTCCAGCATGGTGAAGGGAGAAGACACCGTGACCGTGACGGTGGCGTCAAATTCCATAACGGCCTCCTCAATGGTCACGTCAAAATCCTTGATCTGGGCCTCCATCCCCTTGCTGACAACGCCGAAATCCACCTGGGGGGGAATGGTGATCATATAGGTGGGATCCACGCTGGTGGTCACAGTGGTGTCGTAGGTATCGACAGCATAGGCGGGCGCCGCGGCCGTCAGCGCCAGTGTCAGCGCCGTCGCGGCCGTCAAGAGCCTAACATAATGCTTCATGATCATGGTTCCTTTCCACTAAGCCCACAGTCGCGCACTTAGGCCCTGGGAGCCAGCTCCACGCTGAAGAGCAGGGTGCCGGTGTAGGTGCCTGCGTAGTTGGGCTTGGTCTCGGGGGCAGAGAAGGTCACCTGGGACTCGCCCACCTGGGTGAAGGAGCAAAGCACGTCGCCAACCTTGTAGTCGGTGTTAATGGTATAGGCCAGCTGCTGGTCCTTCAGAGCGACGGCGAACTTGGTACCGGTGTCATCGCCGGTGAGCATGGTGGTCTTCTCGTCCTTCACAATCTTGACGTCTACCTGGGTGTTGTCCTCCAGGCTGGCCTCGGTGGCGTAGATGGTGGCCTGGCTGTCCAGGGTCACCGCCTCGGGAATGTAAACCGAGTAAGAGGGCGCCACATAATAGGTCACCAGGGTCTCGGTGGTGGAGGCAGCGGAGGTGTTGGAGATGGGGGACACGGTCTGGGACTGCATCTCATACTGGAAGGTGGTCGCAGCCGTCTCATCCTCCATGATGGTAAAGGCCAGATCATTGGCCACGCTGTTGTTCATGTAGTTGTTGAGGAAGTTCTTATAATCCTCGGCATCGGTCAGCTCGTTGCCGGCCGTCGTATAGGCGGTCATAGCGTCACCGTAGAACGCGCCCACCTGCTGAGCAAAGGCGTTGACGTCCACAGTGCCCTTATCCGCAGACAGGGTAAACTCGGCCTGGTCGCCGATTTTGACCTTGACGTCGGTGGCGTCGGGATTGATGGTGTAATACTCCTGGATAGCGGCGTTGAGGGTGCTGATCAGGCCGGTGCCGGCGCCGGACAGGCTGTCCACAATGCCCTCCATGCCATCGGTAACAATGGTCTCCACGGCTGCGTCATAGAAGTAGACGTTGAAGGAACCATCCTGGGTGAACTGCAGGGCGCAGACGGGATTGCCTTCCTTGTCCGCCACCGTGCTGCCGCCGTTCTCGGCCAGCCAGCTGGCATAGTACTTGTTGATCATGTTCTGGATGATGACCGCGTCGCCGGTAACTTCTCCGGGCAGGGCCATAGCGGTGGTGGCCATAGAGGTGGCCAACGCTGCTGACAGAGCCAGGGCAATCAGTTTCTTTTTCATTTGTGATATCCCCTTACTTAAAATATTTGATAAAAGCGATAGGCTTTATATCCTGTATTATGGAACAAGCGACGTCTTCGCCGCACAGGGCGGCCGACGCCTATCAGAAGGCATTGCTTGCAGCGTTATACGCTGCAAGCAGAACAGCCCGGGCTGTTCTGTCGCCCTTTACTGGGCGATTAGCTTAATCTTGACCTCCGCGCCGTTCATGGGCTTCTGGTCGGTCAGGCTGAAAGTATCGTAATGCACCTTGGCGTCATAGACGCCCCGGGGCAGGCTGTGATTTAAGGTAATCTGCCGGATGGCATAGCCCGGCTTGATCTTCTTGGATTGGTAGAGCACCTCGCCGGTATCGGTCAGGATCAGGCTGACCTCAAAATAGCAAGGATTGTTTTCCGGATTGACCAAAGAGACGGTGGCGTCGGTGCGGTCAGCCTTAATGGTGATGCTGTCGTAGCCCGGAATCTTGATACCGGTGGCGTTCCCATCGTCGCCCGGAATCTCCCCGCCGTCCCAGGGCTGAGCGCCCGGGTCCAAATCCACGCCGGTCTCGGTCACGCCGGGCCCCGCCGCGCCCAGATACGACACCAGCTTCATCCCCCCAAACACGCCGCCGGCCGCCACGGCCAGCGCCAGCACCAGCAGGAGGATGCGAAGGGCCAGAACGTTTTTCAAAAGGACCACATAGGCCTTGGCGCTCTCCACGCACCGGACAAAGCCTTTTTCCCCGTAGACCAGCCGGCTGAAACTTCCCCATCGGTAGAGGGGAAGGGGCTGGCCGTCACGGATATCCAGCTCGCCTGCTCCCCGCCTTGCAGAGGGGGCGTATTCGGCTGCGATCTTATAGCTCCTGCCCGGATGCATGGCCTTAATCTGCGTTTTTGTATAGCAACGGATCGAACGTCCGCCGTCCAGCTTGAAGGAAGCGGTGTAGTTGTCCTCTTCTTTATAGTGCAGAACTCTTTTCTCTTCCGATTGATGCATATATGGCCTCCTTTACGGCCTTTTAAAATGGACTTTCGTACCCATCCCGATCCCGCCTTATGCCGGCGTTATACCGCTCGCCAGCCCGTTCCAAGGATAAGGTATGGATTCGGATCAACCTGTCCGCATGGAAAGGGCGTCACGCATCCGCCGGTAAAAATCATTCTCCGACGGATGCGGGCCACGCATACCCGTATGGCCTGTGGCCGCCATACAGGGCGGCCACAAGGGCAGTTTCCGCGGGGACAAGGAAGCGACCGCTGGGCCGGTAGGGAAGACAGAGATCATTCCTTTACACAGGTGACATCAAAGGTCAGGGAGCCGCTGTACAGACCCGGCTTTAGGGTCTGGCCCTCTATGGGTTCTAGCAGCAGGGATTGTCGCCCGGCCGCCTCGAATCGCAACTTCTGGAGATCCTCCAGGGAAGAGGCGCCGTTGACCGTGTAACCCATGGTCTGGGAGGCGTCGGTGGTATGCAACAGGATGAACGCCTTCTGTTCGGCATCGCCGTTGACGGCCGCCACAGCCACCTCCAGGACATAGCCCTCGTCCAGTTGGGGCACATAGATTTCAGCCGCTGCGTCCACCGACACGGTCAGAGGAATGTAGATGGAATAGGTAGGCTCATTGCTGGCCGCCTTGGACCAGACGGCATATAAGGTCACGTCCTCGTCGGCCATGACCAGGGTATCCGGCGTGATCACGCCGCCGTCCAACACGAACGAAGGCGTCAGGGCGCCGGGATTGGTGGACCAGCCCAGGAAATCATAGCCCTCCCGCTGGGGAATCAGGGCAAAAGCCTGGCCCAACTCGGCCTCGGCAAAGGAGGAGGTGGTCACCGAAGCGGGGGTTGTCCCCACCTCGTCGCCGGCGTTGAAATCGAAGCGAACGGTCAAGGGACGGGTCCAGATGGCGTAAAGGACCAGGCTGCCGGTTCTTTGGGTATCCACGGTATCACCCGGCCGATAAATCTGGCCGCTGCCGTCGGCCCTGGTGTTCCAGTATAGGAAGTCGGTGTATCCGTCGGGCTTTTGGAAGTCGTCGGGCAGTGTGCCGATTGGGGCCGCAAAGCCGCCGCTTTCCGAATAGGTTTGGATTATCGAATCACCGGTTCCCTTGCCGGCTGCATAGGTCACGGTATACCGTTCCTCACCGGCGGGATAGAAGACTTGATTCTCCACAAGCCCGGCTGCTCCGATGGTATCGGAATGGGTCACCGGCGCGGCCGTCAGGGCGGGATAATAACCCTCCTTGGCCGTCCAAACGGCGCCGTCGAAACCGTCGACCAATTGACCGTTGGTCAGCTCCAGGTTGGTTTTCCCCTCTGCTTTGCCGTCCAGATCGCTGCCGCCCACGCCCTTCAGGTCGTTGCGGTCGCTGTCGTAGTAATTGTTGACCAATGTACCGGAGGAGGTGCCGCATACGGCGCCGGAAATATTGCTGCTGGTGCCGGCTACCGTCTCCACCCTACCGGCGTTATAACAGTTTTGCAGGGTGGAACTGGATTCGTTGTAGCCGCTGAGGCCGCCAGCCCGCACCTGGCTGATCTGGCCTTCCAGAGTGAGATTGCCGATGCTGTAGGCGTTGGAGACCCGGCCAGAGGGATTATAACCGACCAGCCCGCCCCCAAAGACGGTATAGTTCGCATGGGCGGAAGCGTCCTCGGAGGAAACCAACAGATTGCCGGTATGGAAACACTGATCCACGGCCGCGTTGCTGTAGCCGATCAGGCCGCCCGCATAATGCCGGTTGGCGTCGGACTCGGGCATCTGGATCCGGTCGGTCAACAGGGTGACGCCGCCGGCGTTATAACTGCCGGAATACTGGGTCAGGGTGTTCTCCGCATAGCCGGTCAGGCCGCCGGTATAAGTGTTGACCGTACCGGCGGACCGCGCCGCGTCGGCCAGGTCCACTGTCACGCCGCCGCTGTTCCAGCTTTCGGAGACCGCGCCGGCCCGCTGATAGCCGGTCAATCCGCCGGTCTTGGCGTCCAGGGAGGCGAGGGAGCAGTCGCTGTAGTCCACCCAGACGTCGCCGGTGTTCCAGCAGCCCTGGATCTTGTCCTCATCGTTTTGGGCGGTGTAACCGTAATACCTGCCGGAAAGGCCGCCGGTCTCCAGAGAGAGCTTGCCGGCGAACTGTCCGGGCGCGACAGCGCCGGAGAGGGCGCTGTCGTCCCCCTGCACCCGCACGTCGCCGCTGTTTTGCATATTGGTCAGGGTGACCCGCCCGCTGCTGTAGCCAGCATAGCCGATCACGCCGCCGGTGTGGGCCGTGGCATTGCCGGTGCGGGGCAGGGCGTTGACCTGGATGCCGCCGCTGTTCACGCCGTCCTGCAGGACAGCCGGATAAACCACCTGCAGGGAGCTGTTATAAGAGGTGTTCAGCAGGCCGTAAAGGCCGCCGGTATAGCCGGTAGCCGTGGCGCCGGCCGTCTCTTCACTGAAGGAAACGTCCACCCCGCCGGCATTCTGGGCGCCGGTACTGGTGGTATGATAGGGCAGGCTGCCCGCCACGCCGCCGGTATAAAGGGTGCTGGCGCCCAGCGCCCGGCGACAGACCGTAATGTCGCCGCTGTTCACAAGGCGATCGGCCGTCACAGGTTGATCGTCCGCGCCGGCCACGACCGTGCGGCTCTGGGTAACCTGGCCGGCCACGCCGCCAGTATAAAGATTGCCATAGCCGGTGAAATCGGCCGCGATATCGCCGCTGTTGTCCAGATCCTCCAGACGGATGGCCGAGGCGGCCGACTTATAGGAGGAGCTGGATATCTGTCCCGCCAAGCCGCCCACATAACCGGCGGCGTTCAGCTGGTTGCCGCTGTGCACCGACACAGCGCCGGTGTTGATACAGTCAAGCATGGCGAAGGTAAAGTCGCCTGGCTGTTCCTTGTTGCTTACGCCGGGGCTGGCCAGTCCCACGCCGCCCGCGGCGTAGACGGTCAGGCTCTCGGTACGCGCATTGTTTTCGGCCGCGCCCGTATCCTGGGACACCACATTGTAATCGGCCTTTACATTGCCCTCGTTCCGACAGTTCTGCAGGGTGACTTCATTGGTAACGCCGGGATAAACCGTATGGCTGAAACAGCCCAGGAGACCGCCCTGACGTACCGAGTGGCTCAATTTGGTTTCGGGCGCGCCATTGCGGACAGCGGTGTAAACGCCGTTGTTCAGATAGTAGATTTCGCCGCTGTAGGTACAGTTGTCAAAAGTGGTCTGGACCGCGGTGGTCATGTCGGCGGTGCTGGCGCTGGGATTGCTTATGTTATAGTAGCCCACGATACCGCCCATATAGGATACCTGGGACAGGGAGGTCTCGAACTGCTCGGAGGTCAGCTCGTAATCCGAGAGGACATGCTGGGTAAGGGTCGTATCGCTTGTAAGCCCGGCCAGCCGTAGGGTATTGTTGGAATTGTTCTTGCTGGTATGGCTCAAATAACCCACAATACCGCCCAGGCCGGAAACATCCTCGTTGGAGACCCTGCTGGCGGCAAGGTCGCTGTAGTCGTAATCGATATCCTGCTCCAGGGTGACGCTGCCATGGGACGCAATGTTCTCCAAGCTGAACGCGGTCGCCTGGCCCTCGACGGAGGGGACGCCCAGATAGCCGAACACGCCGCCGCCGTAAGCCGAGATACGGGTGCCGTTGGAGGACGTCTTTTCATTTAGGCGGCCGGAGACGGCAAGATCGATATCCATGTTAAAAACGCTGGTATCCGCCAGAGAAGGCAGGAGATTATTGGCATAGCCGGCCAGCGCGCCGGTGTACAGGGTGGCAGTGCTGTTGCCGTAGCCCCGCTTGAGCTGGTTTTGGAGGGAACCAGCGGCGTCCATATGGCCGCCCAGGGTCTGGCTGCTTTGCGCCTGTCCGGTCAAATACCCCAGGATACCGCCGGTATAAACCGTGCTGGTGGACTGGCTGGCAGGGGCGTTCACCTGAAGGGCGCCGCTGTTGGTCAGCCCGCTGAGGGCGGCCGCGCCGGTCCTGCCCATCACTTCCTGGGAATAGGCCATCACACCGCCGGCATAGATGGTACTGGAGGACATCAGGCCCTCACC
>DXVY01000048.1 GCA_019417145.1 Clostridiales bacterium | reverse complement strand
GGTCAGCCTTATGTATGGCCGCGTTGGCCCCCCGCAGACCGTGGGTACCCAGCATTCCCAGATTTAAGGGATGGGCCGTGGGCAGCGCGCCGATACCCATCATGGTGCAGACCGAGGGAATGCCCGTCTGATCCACCAGGCGGCGCAGCTCCGAAACCGCGTCGGCCGAAAAGACCCCGCCGCCGGCGCAGATGATCGGCCTTTTGGCCCTGGCTATGCAGTCGGCTGCCCGCCGAATCTGCACCGCGTGTCCAGACAGGCTGGGCTTATAGCCAATGATATCCACCTTATCCGGCCAAAGGAAAGCCTCCAGCTCATTCTGCTGCATATCCACCGGCACGTCGATAAGCACAGGGCCGGGCCGGCCGGTAGAGGCGATGTGAAAGGCTTCCTTAAAAATACGGGGCAGTTCGGCCGTTTTCTTGACCAGATAGCTATGCTTGGTAAAGGGCTCGCAGGCGCCGGTGATATCCGCCTCCTGGAACACATCCCGTCCCAGAAGATCGCTGCGCACCTGGCCGGTGATGGCCACGATGGGGATGGAATCCATATAGGCCGATGCTATGGCGGTAATCAGATTGGTGGCGCCGGGGCCGGAGGTCGCCACGCAGACCCCTACCCTTCCGGAAGCCCTGGCATAGCCGCTGGCCGCATGGCCGGCATTTTGCTCCTGCCGCACCAGAACATGGTGCATGTTGCTTTTCAGCAATGCGTCGTAAAAGGGGCAAATGGCCGCGCCGGGATACCCAAACAGAACCTCTACGCCCTGCTTTTCCAAACACTTCACCATGATTTCTGCCCCGGACACGGACATGCCTTTCCCCTCTTTTCTACTAAAACGCGGCCTGTAAATCACTAAAAAACCTCTACATTCGCGGATAAGACCTCGAATATGATTACAGATAATTTTATAACATTCAGGCGGCAATGTCAATGTAAGACTTGACTTTATCTCCCGGCGGGGGATAATATTATTTTGGTATATCTGTAAGACGCCGCACACCGCCCCCGCCGGGGGAACCAATAAGGAGGCATTCCCATGAAGGAAGCGGATATAAAAGAGCTGCGTCTGCGTCTGGCCGGCCTTTCGGTCTATCGGCAGGCGCTGGACAACCCGATAGCCCATGCCCTGGAGCGGCTGCTCATGCAGGAAAGGCTGGACGCCTGCCGGCTGGCCGGCGCATATGCCGAGGTCTTCCGGGCCTGCGCCGCGGCCAATTGCCTGGACAACCCCGCCCGGGAGCTGGAGAATGCGCTCTTGCGGGATGAAAACCCCTATACCCGCTGTCTGGCCGCCGGTCGTACACCTTCGCCCATTCTGGAAGAGGCGGCCATGCGGGACCTTTCGGTTATGAGGGATATAGCCTGTCTGGACCCAGTGGCCCTGGGCAACCTACTGCTGCCCGCCTATTTTTCCGCCGATACCTTTCCGGTCTGGAAACAGGGCGCGCCAGGTCCCCTCTTTTCCAAAGAGGGCGGGGCGCTGGCCGATTATCTCTCGGCCTATCACAAAAAGAATGGCTGTGGGATATACACGGTTCATGCCGCCTTTCTTTGGAACAACGGCATGGTTCCCATTTTGCATAGTGATCCGGTGGTTCTGCAGGATCTAAAGGGCTATGAGCTGCCCCGGAAAAGGGTGCTGGAAAATACCGAGAGCTTCCTGCGGGGCCTGCCGGCCTCCAATATGCTGCTGTACGGAGACCGGGGCACCGGCAAATCCTCTACGGTGCATGCTATATTAAACCAGTACCGGGATCAGGGTCTGCGTATGTTGGAACTTCCCAAGGAGGGACTGCGGGAGCTGCCCCGGATATCGGAGGAGCTGGGAAGTCTGCCGCTGAAGTTTATCATCTTTATTGATGATCTCTCCTTCTCCGAGACCGACGACAGTTTTGGGGCCCTCAAGGCCATCTTGGAGGGCTCCCTAGCCGCCCGTCCCGAGAATTTGCTTATTTATGCCACTTCCAACCGTCGTCATCTGGTACGGGAAACCCATGCCCAGCGGCAGGGAGATGAGATTCACGCCATGGACGCCATGCAGGAACAACTGTCCCTGTCCGACCGTTTCGGTATTACCGTGACCTTTTTGAATCCGGACCGCGCCCAGTACTATGAGATTCTAGACGGCCTGGCCGCCGACCGGCGTCTGGACATGGATCCAGACGCCCTCCACGCCGCCGCCGAGCGATGGGCGCTGTCCCGGGGCGGCCGCTCACCCCGGGTTGCCCGCCAGTTTATCGATTATGCCCAGTCCCGCCTTCTGCGGGGCCTGCCGCTGGATTGATCATACGAAGGGAGCTTGTCTGTATATGCTGAAAAGATCCATTTTTCGTCTTGTCAGCGTCCTGCTGTCGGCCGCTCTTTTGGCTGTCCTGGCAGGCTGCGATACAAACGAGACACCATCTACTACCGCCACGTCCGGCGCCGATTTTCCCGTGACCGTGGGCGGCGTCACCATACAGGCTGCGCCGGAGCGGATGGTCTGTCTTTCTCCCTCCATAGGAGAAGTACTGGAGGCCTTGGGCTCCACCGCCGCCCTGGTTGGCGTGGGCAGCGGCGTCTATGCGGACAGCAGCCTGCCCCGGGTAGGCACCTCCGTCCTTCCCGACGTCGATGCTATCATCGCGCTCTCGCCGGATCTGGTGCTGACCAGCACGGCCCCTCCGGCCGACACCGCCCAAAGCCTCTCCCTGCAAGGCATCCCCGTGGCTGTCATCCCGGCGGCCCAACGATATGACCAGTTGGAGGAATACTATACGCAGATCGCCTCTCTGGTCAGCGGACAAGAAACCGGGACGGCCAACGCATCGGCTACGGTAAGCCGTATAAAGGAAAAAATCGACGCTATAGCGACAAAGGCCGCCGCCGAACCGGCGGTCAGAACCTGTCTTCTTCTGAGCAGTGAAACAGCCGCCACAAGCGACAGCCTGCTGGGCGATATCCTGACTCTGGCCGGCGGAGAAAACGCCGCCGGTTCGGCTACCGGCTATGTTTTCTCTCTAGACGATCTGGCGGCAGCTGCACCGGATGTCATTATCTGTCCTTCCACCCTTGTATCCACCATTTCGTCCGGCAACATATACGCCGGCATTCCCGCGGTAGAAAACGGCAGGGTATACGCCATGGAGAGTTCTTCCCTGGAAAGCTGGGGGGAAGGCCTGGTAACAGTCGCTGGGGCCATTGCCCAGGTTTTGCATCCCTCCCTATTTACAGAGGAAGAAAGCAGTGCGGTCGCCCCCGCCGAGGCATCAGAATAACTCTATCTTGTCTTCTTGAAATTTCAGTCAAAGGATAGTATACTATAAAACAAACAAGCCATATATCCTGTTAATATTTCACAGAAAAGAGAGGGACTCCTCATGGCAGATATCCTGTATATCGTGGTTCCCTGCTACAATGAAGAAGAGGTGCTGCACGAGACTGCGGCAAGGCTCAAGCAAAAGCTTGGCGGCATGATCCAGTCCGGCCTGATATCCGATAAAAGCCGCGTGCTTTTTGTCAATGATGGTTCCAAGGACAAAACCTGGGAGATTATCGCGGAGCTCCACCAGTCGGACGATCTGTTCAGCGGCCTGAAGCTCTCCCGGAACCGAGGGCATCAGAACGCCCTGCTGGCCGGACTTATGACGGCCAAAGAGGAGGCCGACATGGTCATATCCATGGATGCCGACCTGCAGGATGATGTGGACGCTGTGGATCAGTTTGTCTCCCATTACTACGAAGGCTGCGACATCGTATACGGCGTGCGCTCCTCCAGGGCCACCGACACGGCCTTTAAACGGGGGACAGCGCAGGGATTTTATAAGTTTATGCGGCTGCTGGGCGTGGATATCGTGGACAATCACGCCGACTACCGGCTGATGAGCAAACGGGCCCTGGAGGCCCTGGCACAGTACGGAGAAGTTAATATCTTCCTGCGCGGCATCGTTCCCCAGCTGGGTTTCAAAACGGCGACCGTGGCGTATGAAAGAAAGGAGCGGTTTGCCGGCGAATCCAAGTATCCCCTTAAAAAAATGCTGGCCTTTGCCTTTGACGGCATCACCTCGTTCAGCGTCAAGCCCATCCGTTTTGTGTCGGTGCTGGGCGTGATCATTTTCTTAATCAGTATCCTAATGCTGATTTATGCCCTGGTGATGAAGCTGATCGGATATACGGTTGCAGGCTGGGCCACAATTATGGGCTCCATTTGGATGATCGGCGGTATACAGCTGCTATGCCTGGGCATGATCGGCGAGTACGTGGGAAAAATTTACAGCGAGTCCAAGCATCGCCCCCGCTATATTATTGAAACCTATTTAAAATAAATAAAGAAAGAACCCGTCGGAGGTCGCAGCAAAATTCTCTGCGATTCCGACGGGTTTTTGTTTTGTGAATTATTCGCCCTTGTGATGGAAGGTGGGAACCACCTGCCCAAGCTTGTCCAACAGCTCCTGCCGCGTGCCGTGCAGGGCGATCTGCTTCAGGTCATACAGCTCCTTGGTAAACTGTATGGGATCAATCTGTATTTGCTTGCCGATAAAAATCCGGTTGTTGTCGGTCTTGGTAAGCCCCTCCTCGTCCATGAGGATCTCTTCATACAGCTTTTCCCCCGGCCGCAGACCGATAAACTGAATATCGATATCCTTGTAGGGTTCATAGCCCGACATGCGGATCATATTTTCCGCCAAGGTCACCACCTTGACCGGCGCGCCCATGTCCAACACAAATATTTCCCCGCCCTTGGCCAGGCGGCCGGCCTCCAGCACGAGAGAAACCGCCTCCGGAATAGTCATAAAGAAACGGATGATATCGGGATGGGTGACCGTTACAGGACCGCCCTGCTCAATCTGCCGCTTGAATAAGGGGACCACCGACCCGTTGGAACCCAGCACGTTGCCGAAGCGCACGGCTGCGAAGACGGTGTAGGTGGGCTGCTGGGAAAGGTACTGGATAATCATCTCACAGCACCGCTTAGTGGCGCCCATGACATTGGTGGGATTGACCGCCTTGTCGGTGGAAATGAGCACAAACTTTTCGGACTTATACTTATCCGCCAGGATAGCCGTATTGAGCGTTCCCACCACGTTGTTCTTAACGGCCTCCTCCGGATTGCTCTCCATAAGCGGCACATGTTTGTGAGCGGCCGCATGGAATACCAGCTGGGGCTTATACTTGGCAAATATAAGATCCAGCTTTGCATAATCCCGCACCGAGGCGATTTCCACCGTAAGGTTGAGGTCGCTGCCATATTTGCGGATAAGCTCCTGCTGGATATCATAGGCGTTATTTTCATAAATATCCAGGATAATCAGATGCGCGGGGTTACACTTGGCAAGCTGCCGGCAGAGTTCTGATCCGATGGAGCCGCCGCCGCCGGTGACCATGCAGATCTTGCCGGTGGCGAACTGCACCACGTTGTTGAAATCGAAGTTGATGGGCTCCCGGCCCAGCAGGTCCTCCACCTCCACATCCTTGATCTGGTCCATAACCTGCTTGCCCTCAAACAGATTGTGAAGGAAGGGGACGGTTTTGACCTCCCGCTTGGTGTCGTAGCATAAGTTCAGGATACGGGTGCGGTCGGCGGCCGTACAGGAGGGAATGGCAAACAGGATGACGTCGATATCATAGGCCTCGCATTTGGCCGCGATATCAGCCGTAGTGCCTACGATAGGAATGTTCATCATGCTTTTTCCCGCCTTATCCTTATCGTCGTCCACCATACAGACAGGCAGATAAGGGGAATCGGCATAGGTGATTTCATTGATAATGTAGCTGGCGGCCGTTCCCGCGCCGACAATCATCAGCCGCTTGTTACGCCCGGCTGCATGGCTTTCCCGGCTGGACCGCCGCACATAAAGGCGATACACCACCCGCACGAATATGAGAATATAAACCGACAGCATGGCCTGAAAGCCGCAGAACGGAAGGCTGAAAGGAAGCTTGAGGCCAAACACCGCGATGGCGTCAAAAAAACCGCAGGCGATTAGGGCATACCCGGTCAGCTTTACAAAATCAAAAACATGAGAAAAACGCCACATGGTATGATACAGCCGACTGATAAGCATGGACAAAAGGAAAATTACAAGTAGCAGCCCCAGGCTCCAAAACACCTTGGGCTCGGCAATACCGAACAGAAAGACCGAAACGAGATAGCTGACCGCCATTAGAACCAGGTCCAGACCGGCGATCAGCCAGCCGCGCGTATTCATCTTTCCCAATGGAAAACACCTCTTGCATAGGGCGTGAAACTAAGCGCCCCGTGATACCGGCGGACACCTGTGCGCCCACGCCGGACATAATTCCGCATAATACTGCTATTATAGTATTATACCCCATCTATTCCCATTTTGTACAGCCCCAATCTTCCTATTCAGGGAAGAAAAGGGTACTTTTTCTACAGAA
This sequence comes from Clostridiales bacterium, assembly GCA_019417145.1. Lineage (GTDB taxonomy): Bacteria > Bacillota > Clostridia > Oscillospirales > Acutalibacteraceae > Howiella. The sequence continues at coordinate 2,948 of DXVY01000048.1, read as the reverse complement.
CATATAATTATTCCGCAAATTTTTCCGCTTTCTCCAATTGGAGCACAGCGGCGTCCCATTCCTCCATCATGGATTCCAGCATCTGGTTCACCGCCGTCAGCTGGTCGGTCAAGTCCATGGTCCGAGTATAATCCGCGGACACGTCCGGTTCGGCCAACCGTTCCTGCAGTGCCTGTGCCTGCGCCTCCGCTTGGGAAATTTTTTCCTCCCAGCGCCTGACCGCCCCCCGTAGTCGCCGCAGCTCGGACTCCTGCTGTTTGCGCTCCTTATATTGCCTGCCCCCCGCGCCCATTGTTTTTTTCTCGGTCTTGACCGTCTCCGGCGGGCGCCGCAGACGAATATAATCATCATAATCGCCCATGTAGGTCTCCACGCCGCGGGGGGTAAGCAAACATACTTTATGAGCCAGCTTGTTAATAAAATAACGGTCGTGGGAGACGATCAACAGGCTGCCGGGATAGGATAGCAGAGCATTCTCCAGCGCCTCCCTGGCGTACAGATCCAGGTGGTTGGTGGGCTCGTCCAGCAAAAGGAGGTTGTCTCCTGCCAGCATAAGCTTGCATAAAGCCACCCTGGCCCGCTCCCCGCCGCTCAAATCCGCCACTTTCTTGAAAACGTCGTCCCCTTTGAACAAAAAGACGGCCAAGGCGTTGCGCACTTGGGTCTGGTCCATTTTGGGATAGGCATCCCAAATTTCATCCAATGCGGATTTTTCGGGATGCAAATAGGCGCCGGCCTGGTCGAAATAACCTACTGTGACGCAGGAGCCCATCCGGACAGACCCTTCCTCCCTTCCGGCCTCGGCCAGAATCTGCTTGAGCAGGGTGGTCTTTCCGCAGCCGTTGCCGCCGATTAGGAATACCCTTTCCCCCTTTTTGATGTCCAGGCAGGCGTTCTCATACAGCACCCGGCCCGGATAGGACATAGACACCCCCCGGACGTCCAGCACATCATTGCCACTGGACTTCTTTATGTTGAATGAAAAGGAAATGGACGCAAGCTCACTGTCCGGCTTTTGCAGGGTGGCGGTCAGCCGGTCGATCTGCTTTTGCTTGGACTCGGCGGTCCGGATATTCTTTTCCCTGTTCCACTGGCGCTGTTGGGCGATAATGCCCTCAATGCGCTTAATTTCCCGCACGGTGGTCTCATACCGCTTCTTTTCAGCCGCCCGCCGCTCCTCCTTCAGCTCCAAGAAACGGGTATAGTTGCCGTCGGCCGCCGTCAGCCTGCCGTGCTCCAGCTCAAAGGTGCGATTGGTGACCTTATCCAGAAAGTATCGGTCATGGGATATAATTATGCAGGCCGAATCACAGTTTGCCAGAAAGTCCTCCAACCACTCCACGGACGGGATATCCAGGTGGTTGGTGGGCTCGTCCAGCAGCATGAGCCCGGGAGAGGAGAGCAACAGCCGGGCTAGGCCGATTTTGGATTTCTGACCGCCGCTTAAGGAGGAAACGGGCAGCTCCAGCTCGTTTTCAGTAAACCCCAGCCCCATAAGCGCCGAACGGGCGCGCGCCCGGAAGGTAAGCCCACCCGCAGCCTGAAACTGCTCGGTGAGGCGGGCGTGTTCCTCTATGGCCGGTTCGGAATGGTCGTTCTCCAGCCGTCGGGTGGCCGCCTCTATTCGGCCTTCCAGCTCAATCAGGTCGGCAAAAACCGTCAAGGTCTCCTCCATACAGGTGCGTTGGGAATCCGCACAGGCGTGCTGCGCCAAATAACCCACCTGTAGGCCGGACACCCGGGACAGTCCGCCGGCGTCCGGCTCCAACTGCCCGGTGATCAGTCCCATCAGTGTGGTCTTCCCCGTTCCATTAGCCCCCACAAAGCCGATGCGATCCTGGTTTTGCACCGTGAAGCTTACATCGGAAAACAGGGTTCTCTCCCCGAAGCTTTTGGCGAGATGCTCGCCGCTCAATATAACCATGGCGTTTTCTCAACCCATCCTATTCGAAATCTCAAAATATATTAAAGTATAGCACATACCCGCTCTTCCCGCAAGCAAAGGAAATCCCCGGCCATTTCGGTCGGGGACCTGTACGAATGAGACCTGCGCCCCTATGGCGGCGAAATGACGGCAATCGTCCGGGGATTTACTCCCCATCAGCCTCCTCGACGCTGATATCACGGGTATCCAGCCATTCGCTGTTGGGGCGGCAGAGCAGCCGGCCGTCCAAATAAGCCTGCTGCAGGGTCAGGATGGTTTGCCCCTGATAATTGCCTGAGCGGGTCAGCTCCACCACCAGCGCCACGTCAGCCTTGGTATCGTCCAGCAGGGCCAGGGGCAGCATAAGGCTCATGACATTGCGGGTGGGAAAATAACAGGGGATAGCCGTTTTGAAATTCCATCGCACCTTTTTCCGGGCCAGCTTGATGGCGTCCTCCAGACGATTGCGCAGCCGGATAAAAAGCCGTGTGCTCCCCGCAATGCAGTCGCTGAGCTCCCCGTACAGCCTCGCCCGCTGGTGCCAGTCCCGGGCAATGTGTATCTTACTCACCAGCTCCATTGCCTCTTCCACACCCCGGCACTCCTCTTCTAAAAATTCCAGGGGAAGGCGGGATATATTGTCCAGCAAAATATGGTCGTAGTCGGTGTGTAGCTCTTTTTCCAGATCGAAAAGCAGGTCTTCCTTGCGGGCGAAATAGGAGGGCGGCTGCGGCAGGGGGTTGAAGGCGTCCACCAGCCGTTTGCCTATGCCTCGGACGGCGGCGGTGGAGAATTCCAAAAATCGCCAACCGGTGGCATGCTCATCGGTTTCGCTGGCCTCAAAACAGGCGTATAAATCGTCGTAGTGGGGCGTTACCAGGCCGGTATTGAAGGCGGCAAAGGTTTTATCGTCCGAAATGCAGATCTTGTCCTCCAGATGAAGACGGTAGAAGGTATACTGTGTATACTTTTTTAAAATGGAATAGCTCGTTTCTCCATCCCCAAAATCCCAGGGTTCCGGAAG
>DXVY01000047.1 GCA_019417145.1 Clostridiales bacterium | reverse complement strand
GGATAAAAAGCCCTCCATGTCCTTTTCCACCTCATTCGGCCTGTCGATGAAGAATTTGTTCACCAAAAAAGGCCGCACGGCCCTAACCTCTTTTGCCGGCAGCATCGGCATTATCGGCATCGCCCTGATATTCGCCGTCTCCCATGGTACCACGTCGTATATAAGCGCCGTGCAAGAGGACACCTTGTCCTCGTACCCGCTAACGCTTCAGGCTCAGAACATGGATCTCGGGGCGATGATGGAAGCCTTTATCGGCGCGGCCCAATCAGGCGATCACGAGAAAGACGCCGTATATCAAAAGCCGATGGTGTACGATCTGGTCAATGCATTAAGCGCCGCGGAAACATCTGAAAACGACCTGCGCTCCTTCAAGGCGTACATCGAGGAAAGACGGGCCGACACGGAGGGTGAGGACGACCTGCACGACGCCATCAGCGGTATTCAGTACACCTATGACACGGACCTGTTGGTGTATACCAAGAATACAGACGGCACCATTATCCGCTCGGATTCCCAGGAGCTGATGGAGGACCTGCTGCTGGAACACTTCGGCATGGACGTCTCCTCTATGATGAACATGAGTGAAGAATACGGCATGTCGGGTCTGACGGCGCTGTCGCCCACCGGGTCTTCCATGTATCTGTGGCAGGAGATGCTGCCGGGGGACAACGGCAGACTGGTCAATCCTGTACTGGAAAACCAGTACGATGTGGTATATGGATCCTGGCCCACGGCGTACAACGAAATCGTGTTGGTGCTGGACGAAAACAATGAAATCGACGATATGGCGCTGTATGCATTGGGGCTCAAATCCAAAGAGGAGATCGACGCCGTCATGGAGGCCGCCGTCAACAAGACCGAGGTGGAAGTAAAGGAACAGAAATGGTCCTATGAAGAAATCTGCGATCGAGAATACCGGACCATCCTGAACTCGGATTGCTATGTACTGGATGAAAGCACCGGCCTGTATACGGATCTTCGCGAAACCGACGCGGGACTGAAGTACCTTTACGACAACGGAACCGTGCTGAAGGTTTCGGGCGTTATCCGTCCCAAAGAGGACGCAATTTCCACCATGCTCAACGGCTCCATCGGCTACACCAGCCAGCTGACCGCGTATGTGGTCGAGCACGCCAAGTCCTCCCCCGCCGTCGATGCCCAGCTGGAAAACCCGTCGGTGGATATCTTTACCGGCCTTCCCTTCCAGGAAAACACCGGCAATCTGTCCGATGAGCAAAAGGACGCCGCCTTCCGTGCATATATTGCCGGGCTGGATGAAAAGGGAAAATCGGAAGCGTACGTGAAAATCATGAGTATTCCCGGCCAGGAGCAGATCGACGCCGCCGTTAACCAAGCCATCGGCGGCATCTCCCGCGCCGATATGGAAAACACGATGGCCCAGGCGATTACGGAGCAGACCGGCATGAGCGACGCGGAGGTCAGGGCGTACACCTCCTCCATGAGCGATGAAGAGCTGACGGCCATGTTCACCCAGGCGGCCGAGGAACAGTTCAAGGCGCAGTACGCCGCCCAAGTGCGGGCGCAAATGGAAGGGCAAAGTCCCCAGCAGCTCTCGGCGGCCCTCGATAGGGCCATGGAGGCCTATACGACCGAACAGTGCGCCGCTTATTACGACCAGGTGTTGGTTTTCTCCGAATCCAGCTATGAGGACAACCTGCGGGAGCTGGGTTATGTGGATCTGGACGATCCGGCTTCCATCAACCTGTATGCTTCTTCCTTTGAAAATAAGGATGTGATTGAGCAGGCCATCGTCGACTACAACACGCAAAGGGATGAGCTGGAAAAGATCAATTATACCGATTATGTGGGGCTGATGATGTCCTCGGTCACATCGATTATCAACGCCATCACCTATGTTCTGATCGCCTTTGTAGGCGTTTCTTTGGTGGTCTCTTCCATTATGATCGGCGTAATCACGCTGATTTCGGTACAGGAGCGCACAAAGGAAATCGGCATCCTGCGCGCCATCGGCGCATCCAAACGGAATGTTTCCAATATGTTCAATGCGGAAACGATGATTATCGGGTTTACCTCCGGGCTTATGGGCGTGCTGATCACCTATCTGTTGTGCATCCCCATCAATTTGATCCTGCATCATCTAACCGGCATTCAATCGCTCAATGCATTTCTCCCGCTGCCGGTCGCCGCTATTCTCATTTTGATCAGCATGGCGCTGACCCTGTTCTCCGGCATTATCCCCTCCAGAAGCGCCGCCAAAAAGGATCCGGTGGTGGCGCTGCGTACAGAATAAAAGGAGGTACAAAATGCATTACGCCACGACCTACCCCTCGCCCGTGGGGCTTCTTACCTTGACCAGCGACGGCAAATGCCTTACGGGCCTTTGGATAGAAGGGCAAAAGTATTTTGGAGAGACCGCCCCGGACACGGTGGTTTCCCAAAGCGACATTCCCCTGTTCCACGCCGCCAATGACTGGCTGGACCGCTACTTTGCCGGCAAAAAGCCCGCCGCAAATGAGCTTCCCCTGCGTCCAAGCGGCAGCGAATTCAGGCGGGAGGTATGGGGTATCTTATGCGATATTCCCTATGGGAGCGTGATCACCTATGGCGATATCGCCAAGAAAATGGCCGCGAAAATGGGAAGGCCGCATATGTCCGCCCAGGCTGTGGGCGGGGCCGTTGGACACAACCCCATTTCCATTATTATTCCCTGCCACCGGGTGGTGGGGGCCAACGGCAGCCTGACAGGCTACGCAGGTGGTATCGATGTAAAATGGAAGCTGCTGGCAAGGGAGGGCGTAGACACGACGCGTCTGTCCGTCCCCAAAAGCGGCGCCGCGCTTTGATCCGTCTGGATAGGAAGCGCATATAAAAACGGCGACAGGAAAACGCTGCATGCGTTCGAAGCGTATTTGCCACAAGAAGACCAAAGCCGCCATGGGAAAAATGGAAAACGAAACGCCGGGGACCGCTGTATAAGCAGGCGATCCCCGGTCTTTTTCTATATACATATCCCCCTAAAAGGGCGTTTTGCGTATCCGGCAGAACGGTTTGACAAAATCCGTCGCCCTGCTATATAATCATATACGGTATCCGACCCCGCACAGAGGGCGGAGAATCGGCCGCGGAGGTAAGTGAGGATGAAAGACGAGACAATGCAGCGGAACCTGGATACAATCTGTAAAAAGATCGACGAGCTGATGCACGCAAAGCCCCTCGTCCTGGTCGCGCTGGAAGGGCCCTGCGCCGCCGGAAAGACCACTCTGGCGGAAGAGCTTAAAGGGCGATACGATTGCGGCCTTGTGCATATGGATGATTTTTATCTTCGCCCAGAGCAAAGAACACCCCAAAGGCTGGCGGAAATCGGCGGAAATATCGATTATGAACGTTTCCAGGCACAGGTTCTCTCTCCCCTGCTGGCAGGGGAAAGTTTCTCCTATCGCCCCTATGACTGCGGGACCCGGTCGCTGGGCGCTCCCGTGACGGTGGACCGGCGGCGGCTGTTCATTATCGAGGGCGTTTACAGCATGCATCCCCGCCTGGCCTCCGCCTATGATCTCTCTGTGTTTTTACAAATCGATCCCTCCGTTCAGCGTCAAAGGATCCTGCGCAGAAACAGCGGCGAGATACAACGCCGCTTTTTTGAAGAATGGATCCCCATGGAGCGTCGCTATTTTCTGGAGACCCGCGTCATGGAGCGCTGCGACATGATTTTGTGACCGGAGACCTTCCCTCTTGAACGCTTGGCGACGTTTTCCCGTCTCGAGGCCGCGGCCCCGTCGCTTTCTCCGGCCGTCTCTTTTGCTTTTTTGCATGGGGCCCGTCTCGCGCGCGGCTAACGCTGGAGAAGGCCCTATTTCGTTGCCACATAAAACATAGGCGGCCCTTTGGCCGAGAGCCAATGCTGGAAGCGCAAAACACACATAACAAGGGAGGTCACGATTATGGAACAGATCATCCTTTACGGCAGTAGATATGGCAGCACCCGCCGGTATGCGGAAAAACTGTCTGAACTAACCGGTGTTCCCGCCTTCAGCTATAAGCAAGCGCCGCATTTTTTTGATATGAAAACCATCGTCTATCTGGGCGGCCTGTATGCCGGCGGGGTCCTGGGACTGACCAAAACCCTGCGGGGCCTTTCCCTTAGGGACGAGCAGAAGCTGATCCTTGCAACCGTGGGGTTGTCCGACCCCCAAGAGATGGAAACCCAAGAAAACATTCGCGCCTCCCTGCAAAGGCAACTGCCCGCCGAGCTGCTCAATCGGGCGAAAATTTTCCATCTGCGGGGTGGAATCGACTACCAAAAACTCAGCTTTGGTCATCGGTCGGCAATGGCGCTTCTCTATCACTCCCTGCGCAGAACGCCGGTGGAAAAGCAGACGGCGGAAAACCAGGCGCTCATGGAAACCTACGGCAAACAGGTGGATTTTACGGATTTCAGCGCACTGGAGCCGATGATTGAAGAGATACGGAACGAAAGGACATAAGCGCAGCGTTCAGAAAAGCGCGATGCCAATTTACCGGCATCGCGCTTTTTAAACTCTATTTATCGCGGTCAGGACCTGAAATGCAAGCAGGCCCCGCTTTTTGCAACTCTCTGGCAATGAAGGAAACCACCTGGTCCGGGTTCAGATGCAGCACATAGGCGAGTTCGCCATGCAGCATCCGCTCCGCCTCCCGCATCACCTTTTCATCGGCCACATGAAACTTTCTGCCCATTTGTCGCTTTTGCTCCTTATCAAGATAGAGGGCGCGAATCATCCGCATCAAGGCCCCGGGCTCTCCGTCCTTTAGAACCTTTCCGTATTCTATCTTACGAAGCTGGTCATTTTCAATCCAATCCGTCTCTGCTTCCGGCAGATGTTGGATCAACTCCAGGATCTCATCCCGGGTCAAAAGCGGCCGCATCTTTATCTTGTTGGATTCCACCGGACAATAATAAGTAGCGTTCTCGCTGTCCACCGGCCGCAGCACGTAATAATTGATCTGCCTGCCGCTGAAGGTTTCCGGCCGGATATCCGCAATCTGGCAAACACCCGACCCCACATACATGACCGTATCGCCAACCTTAAACATAGTAACCTCGCTTTTCGAAGACAAAGCCGCCGGAAACGGGACGCTTTGCCTGGGACCTACGCAAAAAATGCCGTATACACCGATTGTTTCACCCGCATAATTTTCATGCCTTTACGTGGTGGAATGGGCCGGCGGGATAGCTATACGCCCCGATGCGCCCATTCCCCGTTAACGCAAAAAGCCCTCGATGATCTTGGCCTCCGCCTCCTCAGCCGTCAGCCCAAGGGACATGAGCTTGGTAAGCTGTTCGCCGGCTATCTTGCCGATAGCGGCCTCATGGATCAATGCGGCGTCCACGTGCCCGGCGGTCAGCTCCGGAATGGCGCTTACCTCGCCCTTGTCCATAATAATGGCGTCACAGGCCGAATGCCCGGTACAGGGCGCGTTTCCTATGATCCGGGAGCGAAACAACTGCTTGGATTGCCCCCTGGCCACCGAGCGGGAAATCAGGTCCACGCCGCTGTTGTCCCCCTCCAACGTGACCTTAAAATCGCTTTCCGCCCGTTGCTGCCCATGGGTCATCAGTTTTTCCCGGATCACCAGCCGGGCATCCTTTTTAAGGATTGCGTTGGTCGTGCGCAGGGTGGAGTCCACGCCCTTGATCTGCGTGGTATCCATCTCCATGTAGCTGCCTTCTTCCAAATAGGCGTCGGTCACAGGATCGATTACCCGTTGGCCGGTTCCCTCTCCCACGCCGATGTGCTTCTCCACATAACGGACCCTGCTGTTTTTTCCCAAAAAGAAACGGTGGATGCCGTTATGCCTGGCCTCCCCTTCCCCGTCGTTGTGCACGCCGCAGCCGGCCACAATGGTCACGTCGGCGTCTTCGCCTACGTAGAAATCGTTGTAGACCAAATCGTTTACATCACTGTGGGTCACACAGGCGGGAATATAGACGTTCTCCCCCTTGGTGCCCGGCCGGATGCGGATATCAATGCCGGGCTTATCGGTTTTAGAGACGATTTCAATATTTTCAGTGGATTGCCGTCCGGCGCAATCGCCGTCCTCCCGGATATTAAAGGCTCCCTTCAGCTTTTCGTAGGGACTGGAAATAAGCGCTAGAAGCTTTGTGGTAACATCGTTCATGCTCAGGCCTCCTTCCTAGGACAAAAGGCGCAGGCGTCGCCGGTATTCATTAAGGTGGGGTAGATCTCGTCCCGGGGCCCCTGTTTTTGAATCATGCCGTTTGCCAATACAATGATATGATCTGCAATGTCCAGGATGCGCTCCTGGTGGGAAATCACCACCACGGCCCCCTTTACCTCCCGCCGCAGGCGCTTGAAGACCTCGATTAAGTTGGTAAAGCTCCACAGGTCGATACCGGCCTCCGGTTCGTCAAAAACCGTCACCCTGGAACGGCGGGCCATGGCCATAGCGATCTCGATCCGCTTGATCTCCCCGCCCGACAGGCTATCGTTGACCTCCCGGCCGATATACTCCCGGGCGCAGAGCCCCACATCGCTCAGAAAGGCGCACAACTCGCCCTCCCGGGCCTTATGGCCGCAGGCCAACTCCAGCAGGTCCCGGACGGTCAGCCCCTTGAAGCGCACCGGCTGCTGGAAGGCAAAGCTGATGCCGTTTTTGGCGCGCTTCGTGATATCCCATTGGGTGATATTCTCGCCGTCCATCCATATTTCCCCTGCGCTGGGCCGCACAATGCCGGCAATCACCCTGGCAAGGGTGGATTTCCCGCCGCCGTTGGGGCCCGTGATCACCGTAAAACTGTCGGCCGGAATGGTCAGCGAGACATTTTTCAGTATTTCCTTATTTCCTTCGACTCCAAAGGAAATATTTTTCAGTTCCAGCACGTGTCACAATCCTCCTTATCTATATAAAAGCCGCCGTTGCAGCCCTTACCGCTCCTCACAAAATTGTACCCCATTTTTCGAACTTTGTCAAATTTTTCACAGAGAAAGCAAGGGCGGCGCTGCGGCATTGGGATAGGCTGCGGCCTCTTTTCTCGCGTTTGGGTCTGCACAACAGGCGTCACAGACACTCCAATGTCCCACAGGCGGCCAGCGCCGCCACCGAACCGTCGGCGGCGGCGGTGGTCAGCTGCCGGATCTCCTTGGCGCGGCAGTCGCCCGCGGCAAAAATGACGGGATCCGATGTGCGGCAGTCTTCTCCGGCCAGAATATAGCCGTCTTTATCCAGCTTTACAACCGAGGCAAACAGCTGATTGGAGGGCTCCTGGCCGATGGACACAAACAGCCCGTCTATAGACAGCGTTTCCTCTTTTTCATCCCGCGTGCTCTGCAACCGCAGGCCGGACAGCGTCTGCTCTCCTAAGAGCCCCATTATCCGCCGCTCCATAAGGCAGACGATATTGTCCGTCTTTTCCACCTGCCGGACCAGGGCGGCCTCGCCCCGGAAGGCGTCCCGTCGATGGATGAGATACACCCTGCCGCAAATCCCCGCCAGCAATAACGCCGATTGCAGGGCGGCGCTGCCGCCTCCCACCACCGCCGTCTCCTTGCCCTTAAAGAAGGCGCCGTCGCAGATCGCGCAGTAGGACAGGCCGCGACCCAATAACTCGTCCTCCCGTTCCAGCCCCAGCTTTCGATGGCGGACGCCGGTGGCCAGTATGACGCACTGCGCCAGATATTCCCCGTCCTCGGTCAGGATCCTTTTATGGTCCCCCTCGGTCCGAATTTCGGTCACCCTTTCCAGCTCCACCTGGCCGCCCAGCTGCAAAACCTGCTCCAGCAGCGCGTCCGCAAAGGCGGCGCCGCTGACCTGCGGCAGGCCGGGATAATTCTCCACGCAGGGGGAAGCGGTGATCTGGCCGCCAAAGGTCTCCGCCTCCAGAACCAACACCCGCTTTCCTGCGCGCAGACTATAAAGAGCGGCCGTTAAGCCGGCCGCTCCTCCGCCGATTATAAGGATATCATACATACCATTCGCCTCTTTCCTATCATTGGACCCTTTGCTGTTCTATATATTTTTTGATGTTGGAGGCGTTGCTATGCATTTCAAATGTATCGCCGTCGACCACCACCAGCGAGGGCGCCTGTCGGACGCCGTAGGCGTGGGTCAACTCGGTCTGTTCCTCAGCGTCGATGCGCTCATAGGAAAGTCCCGCCTTTTGCAGCATCCGATCCGCAATCCTACAGTTGGGACAGGTTTTGGTGGTAAAGAGCAAAACGCGATGGCCCGCCGGCGCCGCGGATGCGGTCCCGGCCGGCGGCGTTTCCACGCCACCGGTATGGACGGCAGGGCGACGGACCTCGCCATACCGCACGGTATCGTATACCTTGCGCTCCTTGAACTCCTGGGTCTTGCCGGCGTTCCAGTTCTGCACGGGACGGTAGTAGCCGGTGATCCGGCTGTACACCTCGGTGGTCCCGCCGCAGTGGGGACAGACATATTGCTCGCCCGCTAAATAGCCGTGATCCTTACAGATGGAATAGGTGGGAGACAGGGTATAATAGGGCAGCCGATAATTCTCGGCAATCTTGCGGATGAGAGAGGCGGCCGCCTTCCAATCCGGCATTTTTTCTCCCAAAAAGGCGTGGAAGACCGTGCCGGAGGTATAGAGGGTCTGGAGTTCGTCCTGCACCGCGAGCGCCTCGAATATATCCTCTGTATAACCCACCGGCAGATGGGAGCTGTTGGTATAATAGGGCGTGTTGCCCTGCTCGGTGGCCGTAATGATATCCGGATACTGTTCCACATCGTGCTTGGCCAACCGATAGGCGGTGGACTCAGCCGGCGTGGCCTCCAGATTGTACAGGTCGCCGTACTCCTCCTGGTACCGTACCAGCCGCTCTCTCATGTGGCGCAGCACCTGCTTGGCAAAGTCTTGCACTTCCGGATGGGTAAGGTCGGCCCGCAGCCACTTGGCGTTCAGGCCCGCCTCGTTCATGCCCACCAGACCGATGGTGGAAAAATGGTTTTCAAAGGTGCCAAGATACCGCTTGGTATAGGGATAGAGCCCCTCCTCCAGCAGCTTGGTCACAACCTCCCGCTTGACCTTGAGAGACCGGGCGGCGATATCCATCATGTGATCCAGCCGCCGGTAAAAATCCTCCTGGTCATTGGCCAAATAGGCGATACGGGGCAGATTGATGGTCACCACGCCGATAGAGCCGGTGCTCTCCCCGCTGCCAAAGAAGCCGCCCGACTTTTTGCGCAGCTCCCGCAGATCCAGCCGCAGCCGGCAGCACATGCTCCGCACGTCGCTGGGCTCCATATCGCTGTTGATATAATTGGAGAAATAGGGCGTGCCGTATTTGGCCGTCATTTCAAACAGGAGGCGGTTGTTTTCAGTGTCCGACCAGTCGAAATCCCTTGTGATAGAATAGGTGGGGATGGGATACTGGAAGCCG
>DXVY01000046.1 GCA_019417145.1 Clostridiales bacterium | reverse complement strand
GGTCTGGGTCGTGGCCGCGACAGGACCGCTGCCGTTCTGGTACTCGGCCCAGTCATAGGAAAACAGGTAGTTGGTCGCATCGTCGGCCGACAGATATTCCCGCTCAGCGGCCTTGTTGTAAAAACTGGTCATCCGCAGGCTGCCGTCTGTAAACGCTAGGGCAAGCCGCACCGCCTGGTTCTCCAGCGTCCAGCTATCGCCCTGCTGGCGGACGGTCGCCGCCTCCCCGCCGGTAACCGCAGACTGCGCAGGCGCAGAAACTGCATCGGCGGTCACCGCAGGCAATCCGGCAAAGCAGGAAATCCCCATCGCAGCGGCCAGCGCCAGCGCCAGGATTTTCTTATGCCTTTTGTGTGTCATAAGCGATTCCTCCCGTAGTTTATTCTGTACGTATTATAGCAGGAACCGTTTTATTTCGTTTAAACAATTGCAAATGGGAATCTATATTTTTTGTACAATCGCAGCTTATATTGCATCTAAACAACATTTTCAGCTGATTTTGCAAAATATTATATGCACATATAGCATTTATGCACAATCAATATGTTTCCAATCCGCAATATGCACTTTGCATTTACCCACAATCGGTTACCTATATGCAATATGCTTGCACACAGACAAGCACATCAGCGGGACCTGCGGCTCTCCTCATAATCCTCCCCCTGCCAATCGGCGTCGGTTTCGTAGAGGGATTCGCTGAGGCCGGTTCTCCAGCGCCACTCGCCTTCTTCCACCGAAAGCTCGGCGGCAGGGCGGTCCACCGAGCTGGTATTGCGCAGGGCCTTGGGCGTGACACCTATACTCTTTTTGAAAAGGCGGGTAAAATATTGTTGAGAGTTAATGCCCACACCGTTGGCAATATCCAAAATGGACATATTGGTGCGCAGCAGCAGATCATATGCCTTTTTCATACGCACCTCGGTCAGATAATCCACCACCGAAATGCCGCACTCTCTTTTAAACAGCCGCTGCAAATAGGCCGGATGGATATGGATGTACCTTGCAATATCGCCCACGTGAATCTCATGGGAGTAGTTGCGCTCCACATATCCTTTGGCCATCTGCACATAATCCACGTCTCCCCCCTTAGGTCGTGCCCCGGAAAGGGTGGCGGTAGAAATAAGGAGCTGGTCCAGCCAAAGGTCCAGGGAAAAGGAATAGCCGGTCCGCATATCGGCGTGATCCACCGCAGAGGAAAGAATGCGGTACATCTCCCCGTTGTCCTTGACCTTCAAATAGGAGGTGGGCCCCCCGTCGATCAGGGCGCGAAGGCTGGCGCTTTCCTGATACAGCAGAGCCAGGTCGGGGGCAGGGCTTTGGGTCTTCTCAAATACAAATTCCATATTCAGCACCATACACCCCCGCTCGCTCTGAATACTGAGCGCGTGGGGCCTGCCGGCGTCCACCAAAATAAAGTCCCCCGACAGTAGCCGTATTTTCTCCTGCTCCGCGCGGACAATACACTCTCCCTTAATGATATACATAATCTCCATGCGGTCGTGCATATGCTGCTGCATATCCCGCTTGGTCCACTCATGGTAGTAATAGGACTGGATGAGCGGATGATATCCCGGCTCTAAAAGGCCTTTATCATAAAGGCTATGGATCTGCATATTCTCCCTCCCCCACATAAAGTCATAAGGCCCCCGTCCCATCGGAAGGCGGCAATGCTTTCACGATGCAAACGGGGGCCGCCTTTTTCGTGCGGTTCTCCTCCAACTACCTACCGTTCTGTCAGACCGATTGCAAAGCCTGATCCAAATCGGCAATAATATCGTCTGCGTACTCAATGCCTACCGACAGACGAATCAGATCGGGGGACACGCCGCAGTCGGCCAGCTGCTGGTCGGAAAGCTGGCGATGGGTGGTGCTGGCCGGATGGAGCACACAGGTGCGGGCGTCGGCCACATGGGTGACCATGGCGGCCAGCTTTATATGGGACATAAATTCTGCGGCAGCCGCACGGCCGCCCTTTACCCCGAAGGAGATTACTCCACAGGTGCCGCCCGGCATATACTTTTTAGCCAGCTCGTAATATTTGCTGTCCGGCAGTTCGGGATAATCAATCCAGGCCACCTTGGGATGATTCTGTAAAAAGGCCGCTACCTTGCGGGCGTTTTCTACATGCCGCTCCATGCGAAGGTGCAGGGTCTCCAGCCCCACGTTCAAAAGGAAAGCGTTCATGGGGCTCATCATGGAGCCCATATCCCGCATGATCTGCGCCCGGGCCTTGTAAATAAACGCCGCGTTGCCAAACTTTTCGGTATAAACCAGGCCGTGGTAAGACGCGTCCGGCTCGGTCATGCAGGAATGTTTGCCAGACGCAGCCCAATCAAATTTACCTGAATCCACAATAACGCCGCCCAAGGACATGGCGTGGCCGTCTAAATACTTGGATGTGGAGTGGACAACAATATCCGCGCCAAACGCAAACGGCTGGCAGTGCACAGGGGTAGGGAAAGTATTATCCACAAACAAAGGCAAATGGTTGGCGTGCGCTACATTGGCGAAGGTTTCTATATCCAGCACGTCCAAAGCGGGGTTGGAAAGGGTCTCTCCAAACACCAGCTTGGTATTGGGCTGAATCGCGGCCTGCAGCTCTTCCGCTGTGGCCGACGGAGATACAAAGGTGGTGTCAATGCCCAGCTTGCGCAAGGTCACCTCCAGCAGATTAAAGGTTCCGCCGTAAATGGCGCTGGAGGAAACCACGTGATCCCCGGCCTGGCAGATGGTCAGGATAGCGGCGGTGGTGGCGGCCTGTCCCGCCGAGGTCAGCATAGCTCCCACACCGCCCTCCAAAGCGGCGATTTTCTCCTCCACCGCAGCCACAGTGGGATTGCTCAACCGGGTGTAAAAATGGCCGGAGGCGTTGAAATCAAAAAGGTCTGCCATCATCTGGGGATCTTCATACTTAAAGGTTGTGCTTTGATAAATAGGCAGGACCCTTGGCTGACCGTCCTTCGGATTCCAGCCCTCCTGCACGCATTTGGTATCGATATGGCTCATGACCATGGCCTCCTTACTTCCGTTATGATTACTCGGCCTGTGACTCCCCAGCCGGAGCCGCGTCTGCCTGCTGGTCATCCTTCTGGGTGTCGGCCGCGTCGGCCGTAACCGGTTCCTCGTCGGGAAACACCGGCTCCTCCGCGTCGTCCGCTACCTTCCGGACCAAGCAGACCGGCGTTTGCTGGGCCGATTGCGCCAAGGGATTATCCTTAAAAATCTGGCGCACCAGCCCCAGCTCCAGTTCAGGCTTCTCACAGGGCTTCCCCAGGATCTCGCACCCCAGATCATTCGCGTCCAGCACAACGACGTCATGACCGATATATTCGGTCAATTCCCTGGCCACCTTGTCCGGCTCCAGCGGAGACATCTTAGCGTATTTGTTGAAGGGAGGCAGCACATAGTCCCCCGGACCGTCAATGGACCGGGCCTTTGGTCCTAAAATATTGTAAAATACGCCCCGGATGCCAAAGGGCTTGGTGACGGCGGCGCAAAAGGCGGCCAAAAGAATACGCGGACGACCGATATCCCGAATGGCCAGCTCCATGGTCCAGGGACTGCCCAGGCCCACGCCGTAAGGAGATTTGTAAACGAATTTTACCAAAAACTTTGCCAGACGGGACACCTTGATCTCATCGATGGGGAAGGCCCTGCCCTGGCTGATGGAAACCATCTTTTCACTGAGGAAGACCTGGTCCCCCTCCATAAGGTAGGGTCGAACATACTTGTCCAGCAGTTCGGTAAGGCTGTCCCCCTTCATAACCACATGGGTGCGGATGGGATACCGGGCATACCGGCCCTTTTCCGTATCGATCAGCAATTTTTTCTCGCCGTTGGGACGCAGCCCCGTCATATCCGGCCCGCCGGCGGGATGCAGGAGATCCTCAGCGGTACGCAGTTCCTGTTCGCTCATTTTCTTTCTTCCATTCCGCCGCTGCGCCCGGCTGGATTTTCAATTTGGTCCATATTGTGGACAACGGCCGGTGCGCAGAAAACCGACCAATAACACGCCGCCTGCCAGGGAAAATAGCCATAACCTACCAGGACGGGCAGCAACCTAATAAAAAATCTTTTGAAAAGCGCGCCGGCTACTTTTATCCACCACCGCCGTCACATGATCCCTTGGGCGGAGCACCGTGTCACCACGGGGAATCTCCAGGCCGGAATCGCGGGAAACGGCGACTATGATACAGCCCCTGGGCAGGGTGAGCTCGGCTAGGGACTGTCCATTGTGCTTCCAGTTGTCGGGCACCACCAGTTCAATGATACCGGCTTCTCCCCTATTTAAGGTGGCCAGCAGTTTTAACCCGCTGGTATCCACTTCCATTTCAATCAGGTTGGTAATGATCTGGGTGCTACTGACAGCGATATCCGCGCCCAGCCGCTTGATAATGTTCACATTTTTGGGATTATTGGCCCGGGAGACAACCTTTTGCACGGCAAACCGCCGCTTGGCGATCTGGCAGGCCACAATGTTGTCCTCGTCGGTCCCGGTCACGGCGATAACCGCGTCGGCCTTACCGGCGCCTGCCTGGGCCAGCGCCTCAACCGTCGTGCCGTCGGCACAGATAACCGGCACGTCCAGCTCGCTGGCGATGCGGTCGCAGGCCGTCCGATTCGCTTCGATAACCTTGACGTCAATGCCCTGCTCAATCAGGGTTTTGGTGGTATAGTACCCCACCTTACCGCCGCCTACAACAATAACCTTCATAGTCCTTCTTTGCTCCTATCCCACATGCGCTTGCCGCAAACTCAGTCAACCAGAGCGGAAAAGACGATCCGCTCATTTTTTTGGATGATCCGCTCAGGATCATAAGCCAGGGTCATAGCCCCCGACGAATCGATGATTGCAAAAAGCATTTCCTTTTCCCTTAAAGGAATTTCGCAGACCATTTTTCCCACCCACCGCTTATCATAACGCACGGTAAAGCTGGCGGTATGGACGCCAAAAGTAACCATCTGGTCGCTGATCTCATCCAGCACGGTATTGATGATGTTGCCGGCAGTCAGCTTGGTGGGACAAATCGTGGTCATGCCAAAATCCTCGAAAACGGTCTCCCGGGCAGGATCCATGATGCGGGTTATGACCTTGGGCACATGATAGATATCGCTGGCGATCTGGGAAATGACGATATTCTGGTTGTCGTCGTCGGTTACGGCCAGCAGCGCGTCGCAGGCGGCAATGCCGGCCTGCTCAAGCACATCCTGATCCAGGGGGACACCCGATACGGTGAGACCGGAAAACTCATCGTTGAGATCACTGAACGCATCGGCCGTCCTGGCCACAACGGCCACGTCATGGCCCAGCCGGCAAAGTATATTGGCCAGCCGCGTACCCAATTTGCCGCATCCCACAATGATAATATTCATTCCACATCTACCTGCTTTCAGCAAAACCTTACGCAAACCCGCTTAAATAAATGGAGGTAAATCCGACACATCGAATTTACCCATCTTTTCCAGAAGCTATTTTCAATCGGGAGCATACGAAAACGGCGGGCAAAAGCCCGCCGTCTGAAGGCATGGACGACGCAATTACGCGGACCGGTAATACGTCGTCTTATTCTGGCGGTGCGCGGCCTGCCCACCGCCGGTATGGTACGCCCGGCTGGATTCGAACCAGTGGCCTTTAGAGTCGGAGTCTAACGCTCTATCCAACTGAGCTACGGGCGCATAGATGCATTGACCTTTCCCGCTATCAACGCATACCGTATTATAACACCTGTATGCTCTTCTGTCAATTTCAAGTTGCAAAATTCTCCATCTTTTCTTTTATAATCTCTCCCAGCTATGCTATACTATAAAACAATGGGGCAAGGGCCGGCGCCTGGCTTCTTCGGCCGCTCCTCTACAAAACGGGAGGTTTTGCAGATGAAAAACCAACAGCGCGGCCCCGGCCGCTTTGGCCTTTTTCCGGAGGAATTCGACCACATCTGGCGCATCATGCTGGAGGCTTTCCCCCCGGAGGAACGGCGGAACCGCCAGGGCATGGAAGCAATATTGGATGATCCCCTGTTCCGTCTTTTATACCGTCGGGATGCCCAAGGATGCCCAGCCGCATTTTTGACCTACTGGGAGCTGGACGGCATGCGGTATGTGGAACATTTTGCCGTTTCCTCCTCCCTGCGTGGGCATGGTATGGGCTCCCTTCTCTTAAAGGAGTTTATGGGGCAAGATACAACCCCCGTAATCCTGGAGGTAGAACCCCCTGAAACCCAAACGGCCCGCCGGCGCATTGACTTTTATAAGCGCTTGGGCTTTTGCCTCAATGATTATCCCTACCTCCAGCCGCCCCTGCAGCCCGGAATGCCTTCCATTCCCCTGCAACTTATGAGCGCCCCCGGACCCTTGTCCCCCACGGAATTTCAGACAGCCCGGGAGGAATTGTATACCAAGGTTTACCGCCGCCGCCCAACCATGTTAAACCGTTTAAATGGCGCCGGTGAGGAAAGCCGCCCCGAAAAATCCGATGGCAATCATTAAAAAACATAGCAGGGTGATCAGCAGGGCCCGCACAAAGGGATGCGCCTGGCTTTTTCGGCCGGTGCGCTTGATCTTATCCATGGGTTCACCTCCGGAATGCTGTTTTGTTCCGGGATTAGTATGGACCCTTTTGCCGCTTTCATACTTTGATGGCACATGAGAAAAGCCCGGTTCTTAACGAACCGGGCTTTTCCCAACTTGAGGGGTGTTTTGAGGAGGGTAGAGCAGTACTCAAACGAGGTGCGGCTCCTCGCTTCCTTGAGTACACCTAGAGTATATCCATAAATTCGAACCATGGCATGAAGATTCTATGAACATTTTTTAAACGTTCTTTACGTATTTCATGAACGCGCGCAAGCGCCTACAAGAGCTGACGGATTTCCCCCATTTATCCCCTGAAACTTTCACAAAATCCGCGGAATATCAGGATTGACCGTTTTGAATAATCAGCGTTCTGTCCATGTCTGAAAAACCTGACGGCCCGATGGTATAATCGTACAACCGAAGGGTAGCTTCCTGCCGCATATCGGAGATATCAAAGGATAAAACCGCGCCGTCGGTTACGGCAAAACCGGTCTGTCCGACCACGACGGTACGCCGCGCCCAATCGCCGCTGCCCGCGCTGTAATAGCCTTGAGACGACCTGTAGGCGGTGGTCAAAAGTTCTCGGACCAATATATCCCGGTCATCCAGCTGTACGGCCAAAAATCCAGAGAAGCCGGTATCGGTGGAAATGGGCAAAAAGCCCATCCCCTCATCGGACAAATAAGTAAAGGCGTGATAGCTATAGGCCGCCTCGGTCTGCAGCGCCTGGCCGGACAGGCGCAGCTCCTTTTGGGCCAACACCCGAAAGGCTCGGGGATTGGAGGCGTCAAACAAGCGAAGGGCAATAGCCCCGTCTGCCTCGCCTATGGACAGCAGCCGACCGTCTTCCAGGGGATAAAGCATGCCGGAAAGCCCGGGAAGGCTGAAGCAGTTGGCTATGGCGGGAGAAGACGGATCCGCCGTATCTACCACTAGCACGGCGCTATCCTCTCCTGCAAAGGAAATATAAACCGTATCGCCGTCAAAACGTGCCGATTGGATCTCCTGTCCCGGCGCAATCCCCTCCAACGCCCCCGCGATGGCCAGCCCCTCATCTAAAATATAGAGGCCGGACCCGCCGTCATCTGGATATTGAGAGAGGATCTGGAGATAACCATTTTCCACATTCATAAAAAGGGAATCGCCCACGGCGCCGGGCAGACGGCCGCGGCCGGTATAGCTTATACTATAATTTTTGAGGGAAAAACGAAGCACCTCGCTGAAGGTCCGCCCCTCCGTCTGTCGGACGGCGGCCACATATATATTTTCCGTATCGCTGTACAAAACGTCGCCGCCGCCCAGGGTGGCCGCAAGCTGGACGCCGCCGGCCAGGTCTACGGCGGCCACAAAGCAATAAGCCCCCTGATCCGTGTCCCAAACAATTTGTATCTGACCGGGATTCAGCGCCACCGTATGGCCGATATCAGAATCCCAGAACATAGGCAGATAATTTTTGACCAGTTCCACATCCAGCTCTTGAATATACGGATAATATGGCGTGGAAACGATATAAAGGATGTGATCAATCAAGCGGCTGCCCGCCATCAGCCCTTGCTGTCGGAAGGTACGGATACAAACGGGGTTCTCCCGGTCGGAAATATCAAAAATCTGCGCCTGTACCAGGCCAGCGGCCGCCATGCCCTCCAGTCTTTCGGAAAGATTACCCAAAATCACCAAATGGTCGCCGTCGATATATAGCTCCAACTCCTGCGTGTCGCCAAAATCGATATTGGTTTTACTGGTGATATGCATATTGCCTCCGGCTATGCTGACAATGCTGAGCTGCCATCCTTCCTTGGAGTAGCGGGACAGGATATACAGATAATTCCCATCGGATTTTACTATGTCGGCCTCATCCACCTCCGGCACCTGCACACGGAAGGTGTCCGGCACCTGAAAAGCCTCTTGTGGCACGGAGGACTCGTGTTCCTCGCCGCCTTGCGCACCATTTGGGACCGCTGCGCCGGCGGAAGGCTGCAAGGGATCGGGAACTGAAGGGACGGCCTCGGAAACGGCGTTCTGACTTTCAGGCGCATCCGCGGGAGTGGAATTCACGGTGAGGTCGCCCGGTTCCGACCCGCCCGTCGAACCATCCTCATGAGAGGTATCCGGCGTGTAGGAAGGCCTGGTGGCCTCGTTCACGTCAGTGGTATCCGATTCATAGTCGGAGGTATAGGGTGGAGAGCTGCTCTCTCCTGTTACATTCCCTGTTTCGCTGCCGCTACCGGAGGATGGCTCGGAAGAGGAAAGAGGCGCCTGATCGATTATATCGCTGGCCATGCCATCCACCTCCGGCTCGGCCCGTTTCTGCTCCGGAGTATAAGAGTGTAGCCCACTGTCCTGCCAAAGGGCAGCGGTATCTTGCTGCCCGGCGTCTTTTTCCGCACGCCGCTGCCGAATCTCTTCAAAGGCCAGATAAATATCATAATATGAATTCCTCTGGCTGGTGGAAAGGTCAGGCTGAAACAGCTTGGCGTCGGCCATTCCTCCGGTCTGCGGGGGCGATTGGACGGTCTGCGGTCGCTGGGATATAAGGCTGCCGGCTATCCCGGCGATAAGCATAACCGCCGCAAGGCCGGTGGCCATAGCCCAACGAAACATCAGCCGCCGATTCTTGCCTCGCTTGGCTTTTTTCCCGCTTTCCAAACTACGAACAATCATACAAGGCGCAATGGACACCGGCGGCTGTACAGTCTCATCGATCGCATCCATCCGGCGGCGCAGCTCTTGCAGAAAATCCTCGTCGCCCTGTGTGCCCCATTTCTTTTTAAGCGACATCGCTATATCCCCCTTTCCTCTATGTATTTTCCAGGTATTTTCTAAGCTTTACCAGGGCTCTGGACAATTTGGACC
>DXVY01000045.1 GCA_019417145.1 Clostridiales bacterium | reverse complement strand
CCCATATATGGATAGCCAGTCCCTTCAGGGTGGGAAGGCGGTAGGGGGGCAGCTCCATGACGAAGGTGGAATTCTCCCCCTTCAAGACGGTCCGCTTCAAAATAAAGCCGGCCAATATGGCCACCAGAATGCCCATGAGATAAACCGAAAAAATGATCAGGGGTTTGTTTTTCGCAAAAAAGGCCGAGATAAAAAGGGCATAGACCGGCATTTTGGCAGAACAGGACATAAAGGGGGTGATCAGCACGGTCAGACGCTTATCCCGCTCATTTTCCAACGTACGGGTAGCCATAACCGCCGGAACCGTACAGCCGAATCCCATGAGCATGGGCACAAAGGAGCGGCCGGTAAGACCGATCTTGCGCAGGGGGCGGTCCATGATAAAGGCCGCCCGGGCCATATAGCCGCTGTCCTCCAAAATGGAGAGGAAGAAAAACAGGATCATAATCTGGGGCAGGAAGGACAGCACCGAGCCCACGCCGCCCAAAATGCCGTCGCACAATAGGCTTACCGCCCAATCGGCGGTATGTACGGCGGTAAGGCCGGAGCGGATGCCGTCGGTCAGGGTGCCGCCGATAAAATTCCCCACCGTATCGGTCAGCCAACTGCCCGGCGGGCCAAAGGTGATGACAAAGATGACCAGCATGATAACAAAAAACAAAGGTATGGCCAGCAGCCTGTGGGTCATGACCCGGTCGATTTTTTCCGACAAGGTAATTACCGGCTTCTCCGGCTTATGCACCACCCGACCGCACACATCACATATAAATTTATACCGCTGATCGGCAATCATCATCTGCCGGTCCACCAGGGGCGTCTCCGGCACACTGGCCAAAATGGCGCCGATCATTTCCCGCTGCTTGGCGGACAAAGGCAGTTCCTTTGTTAAGAGAGGGTCGCCCTCAAAGAGCTTGACCGCCGCAAACCGGGGATCGCCCCCTAGCCCCGGCAGGTCCCGAATCACATCCTCAACAGCCTCCACCGCCGCGCTGATTTTCCAGTCATAGAAGGTTTTGACCACCGGATGATAAGACCAACGGCTGTCATGCAGGTCCCCGTGAATATGGTGGAGCTCCCTGTGCAGCTGGGCCGCACGACTTTGCAGACGGCCCTCCCCCCCGGCCGCAGCCTCCTCGTGGGATATATCATGGAGCATATGGATGGCCCGATGGAGCAGGGCGTCCACCCCGGTGGACTTGGAAGCCGAAATGGGACAAACCGGAATGCCCAGCTCCCTTTCCAAAGCGGCGGTATCAATAGTGATGCCCCGCCGCTCCAGCATATCGATCATATTGAGGGCGATGATCATAGGGCGTCCCAGCTCGGCCAGCTGGGTGGTCAGATACAGGTTGCGCTCCAGATTGGTGGCGTCCACAATGTTGACGACCAGGTCGGGCTGCTCTTCCATGATATAGGTCCTGGAAACAATCTCCTCCGGCGTGTAGGGGGAAAGGGAGTAGATGCCGGGCAGGTCCACCATGATAACCTCCAGGCCGCTATGCCGGAATTTGCCCTCCTTTTTTTCCACCGTAACCCCCGGCCAGTTCCCCACATACTGGGACGCGCCGGTGACCGCGTTAAAAAGGGTTGTTTTGCCGCAGTTGGGATTGCCCAACAGCGCGATATGAAACGGCATACCCTATCCCCTCCTCTTATCCGATTTCCACTACGATTTCTTTGGCTTCCGACCGGCGGACGCTCAGCTCATATCCCCGCACGTTAAATTCCAGCGGATCGCCCAGCGGCGCCTTTTTGATCAGCCGCATAGGCGCCCCCGGCGTGATCCCCATATCGATGATCCGCCGGCGCAATGCACCCGAACAGGCCAGGCTCTTGACCACGCCCGTCTGACCGGTTTTGAGCTTGTCTGCTGTGATATCCATCCGCACCAACTCCCGCAACAAAAAAGTCCAGTTATCACTTTTTAACTTATGTTAGCCTATGTTAACAATTATAATTCCCTTCTCCCAGATTGTCAATCGGCAATGACCTTTTCTAATTTTATGCAACCATGGCAAAAAAAGACGGCGGACTTTTAAAGTCCGCCGCTGCCTTATGTTTCAGGGACCCGTATGGCCGCGATATAATACTGTCCCTGCGTCTGCTCCAGCAGGTAGGTCATCCGCTTGACCGCCGGTTTTTCTTCTCCCTCCGGGACAAAGGCGTCCAGGGAGAGATAATCCACCTGTGCATACAGCCGGCCGCCCTTTTTGGTCAGCTCGGCGATCCGGGGCTCATACAGGCCCAACTGGGCGGAAGCAGGCACATAAAAGACGTCTGCAGCCGGATCATATTCCAGGATAACCCCCTGCTGCATGACGGTATACAGGGTAGGCGAGCAATCCGGGCCAAAGAGACGGCAGCAGGCCGCCCGCACCTGCTCGCCCGTCAGCAACAGCTCTCCCATACCGGCGTCGGCGAGAGCCTCCCCGGACAAGGCCTGCCAGATGCCGGCCGACAGGAGATAGGCGTTATCCGCCTGGTCCAAATTCTCAAAGGGGGCCGGATCAAAGCGCACGGCGCTGATCAAAATTTCCTGGCAGGCGGCCCGTTCCTCATCGGTGGGTTTCCCCTGCAGCGCACCGGTTAGCCACAGCGCCAGCGCGGCCAGCCCGCCCAATAGAACCAACAAAACGGCCGCCCCCAAGGGCGCGGCCCAGCGCGGCGTATCCGCAGGGGGCGAAAAGGCGGACGCATCTACCTGGGCGTCCGCCTTTTCCTGAAATCTCTTTTTTTGGTGTTTTCCAGCCATGGGCCAAACCTCGTTTTACTCCCGAATCTGTCCGCTGCCACGCACTACATACTTCATGCTGGTCAGCTGCTCCACGCCCATGGGGCCCCTGGCGTGCAGCTTCTGGGTGGAGATACCAATCTCGGCGCCGTAGCCAAACATACCGCCGTCGGTAAAGCGGGTGGAAGCGTTTACATAGACAGCCGCCGCGTCCACCTCAGCCTCAAACCGCCGGGCGTTCTCGTAATCCCGGGTCACAATGCACTCGCTGTGTCCCGACGAATATTTTGCGATATGCGCCAAAGCCGCGTCCAGGTCGTCCACCACCCGAACGGCCAGGATATAGTCCAAAAATTCCGTGGCGTAATCCGCCTCGGTGGCTGACAAAACCTCTGTACCCAGGATCTCCTGGGTAAGCGGACAGCCCCGCAACTCCACCGATTTTTCATCCAGCCGCGCCTTGATGACCGGAAGCGCCTGCGCCGCAATATCCTTATGCACCAAAAGGGTCTCCATCGCGTTGCACACCGAGGGACGAGAGGTCTTGGCGTTGTATACAATATTGGCCGCCATATCCAGATCGGCGGAAGCGTCCACAAATACGTGGCAGTTGCCGGTGCCGGTTTCGATGACCGGGACGGTTGCGTTTTCCACCACCGCCCGGATCAGTCCCGCGCCGCCCCTGGGAATGAGCACATCCAAATAGCCGTTGAGCCGCATGAGAGCATTGGCCGAAGCGCGGGAGGTATCCTCCACCAACTGGATGCAGTCGGCCGGCAGGCCGGCTCTCTCCACCGCCTGCCGCATACACTTCGCAATGGCCTGATTGGAATGAATGGCCTCCTTGCCCCCCCGCAGAATGACCGCATTGCCCGATTTCAGACACAAGGCGGCGGCATCTGCCGTCACATTGGGCCGGGCCTCATATATAATGCCGATAACCCCCAGGGGCACCCGTACCCGATAGATTTGCAGCCCATTGGGACGGACGCTGCCCTGATCGATTTTACCCACCGGGTCGGCCGACAGGGCCACTTCTTCCACCCCGGCCGCCATGCCCTCTATACGGGACTGGCTGAGGGCCAGACGGTCCAACAGCGCCTGGCTCAGCCCCGCCTGTCTGCCGGCGGCAAGATCCTGCTGGTTGGCCTCCAGAATGGCCGGTGCGTTTTCGCGCAGTGCCGCCGCAATTCCGTTGAGGGCGGCGGCCTTGACGCCGCTGGTTGCCGTTGCCAATTTTCTTTCAGCCGCACGGGCTTTTTCGCCCATCTGCTGCAAGTTATCCATATAAAATCCTCCTTTTATTGGACATACGTCGGATCGCTGAAGGTGGACAGCTCGGGATAATAGCGCAAAGCCGCCTTTCCCAAAATATCCTTTTTCTCCACAAAGGGATGCTCCCAAAAACGGGAGTCATTGGAATTGTTCCGGTTGTCTCCCATCACAAAATAGGAATCCTCCGGGACGGTGAAGGGGCCGAAATTCTCTTCCAGCTTCTCCTTCACATAGGGTTCCTCCAAGGGCTGGCCGTCGATATACACGAGGCCGTCCCTTCCCTCCACCGTCTCCCCCGGCAGGCCGATAACCCTTTTTATATAATGCTGGCCGGGATAGTCCTGGGGGTTGAAAATTACGATATCCCCCCGGTCCGGCTCCCCGAACCAATAGGAGAAGCGCAGGGCGATCAGCCGGTCGCCCTCCCAGATGGTGTCCCGCATGGAACCGGTGGGCACAGTGGCGTTGACAAAGACAAACTGGGTCAGCACCACGGCGAGGAGAACGGCC
Source organism: Clostridiales bacterium (assembly GCA_019417145.1). Lineage (GTDB taxonomy): Bacteria > Bacillota > Clostridia > Oscillospirales > Acutalibacteraceae > Howiella. Next base: position 5,120 of record DXVY01000045.1, on the reverse strand, counting down.
ACCGCCAGGGTGCGTATCCAGGAGAAGATCTCCTTGCGGATTCGCCGGCCCCGGTCTTCCGGATCTTGTGTTTTCCTTTTCCCCTGGGACATATGCGGGCCTCCGTTCTTATGTTCTGGCGCGGAACAGGGTGCCGGCGCCGCGGCCCTCCAGCAGGTCATACAACCGCTCGGGACGGTCTCCCGACATGACGGCCACGTCGATGCCCTGCCGTGTGGCAAAATCTGCCGCCTCCAGCTTGGTACGCATGCCGCCGGTACCCCGGCTGGTCCCCGCGCCGCCGGCCGCGGCCAGCATCTCGTCGGTGATTTGGTCCACCACGGCTATCAGCCGCGCATCCGGATTTTCCCGCGGGTCGCAGTCATAGAAGCCGTCGATATCCGTTAAAATCACCAGCGCCTGGGCGCCGGCCAGCACGGCCACCATAGCCGACAACCGGTCGTTATCGCCAAACTCCAGTTCCTCCACCGAAACCGAGTCGTTCTCATTGATGATGGGCACCGCTCCCATTTGCAGCAGGGTCTCTATAGTATTGACGACGTTTCTCTTTCGTTCCTCCCGCTCTACCACGTCTCGGTTGATCAGGATCTGCGCGGCCACATAGCCGTACTCGGAAAAAAAGCGGTCGTATGCGCTCATCAGGTCGCACTGGCCCACCGCCGCCGCCGCCTGCTTGCCCGGCGTATCCTGCGGCTTTTCCCGCAGGCCCAGCCGGCCCACGCCCACGGCTATGGCGCCCGACGAAACCAAAACAACCTGCCGGCCGCTGTTTTTCAGGTCGGCCACCACACGGGCAATCTGCTCGATTCTTCGGAAATGAGGCCGGCCGTTGGGATAGGTCAGGGTGGAGGAGCCGACCTTCAGCACCACCCGCTTGGCGTCCTTCATGGACATGAAAAATCGTCCTTTCTGACAGGGCCTGGATGGATACGCCACCCACAAACCCATGGCTTTACAAGGTAAAATTATAACATTCCGGCCGCCCTTTGGCAATAGGGCGGCCGGAAATTCATCTATGCAGCGGTTTCTCCCTTCCGCTATCGGTCCGTAAACACCTCCCGCACCGCCTCCAGATAGGCGTAGCCGTACTGATCGTCCGGCTGAAGATAGCTGGATTCGGTCCACTCGTTCCAGCTGTTCAGGGTTACAAGCGGTTGCCGGTCGGAATGGCGGTCCAGATATGCCCGGGCCATTTGTAGCGCCTCTTTCACAACATCCGGCGTGTTATTCTTCACAATTCCCGGGCGGAATTCCTGAAACCGCGGGTTATTGTCCCAGCCGATGGAAACATGGGGAAAATAGGCGACATCATACGTCCGGTCGATGCGCTGCCACTCTTTTTCCACATCGGTCAGGATCTCTTTATAATCCCGGTCGATATTGGTCAGGTGGGCAAATTGATAGTTGGTAATGGAATCGAATCCCAGCGCCTCCACCAGCCCGCAAGTGGTGGCCCTTTTGCCGGCGTCGACCCCGCTGAAGTTGAAGGTCTGCTCCCCCCAGGCTGCCAGCTGCAAATGTAGGCCGGGGAAGCCGGCCGCCTCGGTCTGCCGCCGGAAGTAGTCCAGCGCGTCCCTTGTCCGCTGGATGCCACCCAGGCCGTTGATCAGATTCCAGATATCATAGATCATAAAGACCGGACGGCCGCCGATCTGATAATAATTGGGCTGGACAAAAAACATATCGATCAACCGCCGGACCACCCGTTCAAATTCCGGCCGATCCACGCCTCCTTGCCAGATCACGGTCTCCCTGTGGGAATTGCGGATATCCAGCAGCGTATTTAAATCATGGTTGGCCCACATGAGATAGAATTTCATCTTTTCCCGGTTTCTGGCTCTTAGAAAGCCGTTTTGCAGGCACTGCTCCAAAAAGGGCCGATGGTCGTACCAGTACCAGTCGTAGATAAATACGTTGACCCCATGGGAAACGGCCGCCTCAATCTCCATCTCCATCACAAAGGGGTCCGCTTCGTTCACATACCCCCACAGCGGCCGGCGGGGCCAGCTGTGGCCTGGAAATTTGGCCGCGGCATTTTTAACCGACTGCCATTCCCCCATGCCCTCCGGCCAGAAGATGCGGGTGCGTTCCTCGTCCCCGGTATAGGCCGGCCAGACATAGGCCGCCACGTCATAGTTTCTTTTCATAACCCATTCCTCCTAAACATTCTTCGGTTCGGTGTCTGCCCCGGGCCGCGTTGATTTTTTCCCGTCCGGATGGTATCCTGTAAAAAAGGAGGCGGCGCCCCATGGAACCACAGAAAAAAGAGCTGGATTTTCTGGATATATCCCCCTATGTACGCTATGTGCACCGTTGTCTGGATGCGGACAGGAATAATCACCAGGTTCCCTGGCGGTATATTTATGATTATGAATGCCTGTTTATTATCCAAGGCTCCATCGATTATATCACCGAGCAGGAAAACGTCAGGCTTACGGCCCATGATATCCATATCATTCCCCCGCTGGTCTGGCACCGCACAGAGATACCGGACAAGGCCGCCTGCAGCTATTACTCGGTTCATTTTGACTTTGTCAATCTGGGGCAGGAAAACGACTTTTCCCCAGAAGAGGTCTACATCGCCCATTGCAACGCCGATCTACAAAACGCGCCGGTGGACGATCGGCTTTTCCGCCGCCCACTGTATACGTTGGGCAGCCTGCAATTGCCCCACAAGATGCGCGTCAATGATCCCGTTGCCTATACCGAGCTCCTCAACCATATGGTCAAGGCCTGGTCCGAAAGGTACTTTGCCTATGAAATCGACCTGAAGTGCGACATGCTGCGGCTTTTAAAGCAAATTCTATACGATGTGCGACTGCGCATCGTAGGCGCGGCCGGGGCCAATATGGACAACCTGTCGGCCATCACCCAGTACGTGCTGGAGCATTTCAACGAACAGATCAGCTTTGCGGCCATTTGCCGGGTCTACGGCTATTCCTACAGCAATTTCCGCAAGTTGTTCAAGCGAAAGTCCGGCAAATCGCCCCATGAATTTCTCACCGACCTGCGCATGGAAAAGGCCGTGGAGCTTCTCTACTCCCGAAAATACACCATCACCCAAATCGCTTCCATGGTCGGGTACGGCGACTGCGCCTACTTCAGCAGGGTTTTCCATCAGAAGAAAGGGTGCTCTCCCAGCGCCTTTGTTAAAACCTGTTAGTAAATTTTGCGTACAAATTCCCCGGCTGAACACTCCTATTTACCCGGCTTTGGTCTGTCCCGTACAGGGAGTCACGTATTCGGTTCTTGGGACCGGCACTTCCTGCGCGGGTCCCGGTGCGGATCATTTCCAGCATCCGGGCGGCCGTACCCCTTGGTCCTATACTGAGTATAAGGGTTTAGGCGGGTTTCCGCTAGGACAGGATGACTTTTTGATTGGACATTTTGACAAAGCAAACATCCCCGAAAGGCACGCTTTCGGGGATGTTTTTATACGGTCTTATTCTACAAAGGACGACAAGAGCCGTCGATAGCTTTTTTCTTCTCGAGGTTTGCCGGCCACGGCCAGGGCCATGCGCGCCGGGTCTACCAATAACCGGGCCACCCGGATGATATCGGCCGCCGTCAGGCCGTCGATTTTGGACAAAGCCTCATCCTCGTCAGTATAATGGTTTTCCAGCAGCAGCGCGCGGCCCATAGCCGACGCCCTGGCCCCGCTGCTCTCCATTCCCATGACCATGCTGGCCTTGAACTGCTCTTTGGTGCGGGCCAGTTCCTTTTGGTCCACCCCGTCCCGCAGGCGCATGAGGATTTCCATGGATTCCCCCAATGCCTTTTCCTGATTCTCCGGCGATACGCCGGCCCCTACGCCGAATATACCGGCGCCCAGATAGGAGGAGGTAAAGCTGTACACCGAATAGGCCAGTCCCAACTCCTCCCGGATCCGGCGGTTGAGCCGGGAGGAGGCGCTGCCCCCTGCGATAGTGGAGAAAACCGCCGCGGCATACCGATCCTTATCTCCTGCCGGGAGGCCCTCGAAACAAAAAATCATTTGGGTCTGCTCAAAATCCCGTTGCCGCAGGACCATGCCGGGATGAAAGCCCACCGGCTGAGGCAACACCGGCCGGCCGGCATTTTTTAGGTTTCCAAAATATTTCTCGATTATGCCGCAGACCGTATCCCGGTCAAAGCGGCCGCAAACCGACGCCACCATTCGTTCGGGCAGGTAATAGGCCTCCATATACCTGCGCAGGTCGGCCGCGGTCAGACGGCTGACCGATTCCCTGGTCCCCAGGATGTTGCCGCCCAAAGAAGACGAGCGCCAGACCGATTCATACAGAATATCCGCGCAAAAGTCCTCGGCGCTGTCCTCGTACATGCCGATTTCCTCTAGGATGACCCCCCGCTCGATGAGAAGGTCGGAAGGGTCCAGACGGGGATTTTTCAGCATATCCGCCATAATCTCCAGCACGGCGGGCACGTGGTTTTCCAGCGCCTGGGCATACAGGCAGGTATACTCCTTGGCGGTGTATGCGTTGAGCTGGCCGCCCATGGCGTCCATTTCCTCCGCGATGGCGGCCGAGGATCGGCTTTCGCTGCCCTTGAAAAGCATATGCTCGATAAAATGGGAAGCGCCGGCGGTTTCAGGGGTCTCGTGCCGGGAACCCGCGCCGATAAAAAAGCTAATGGCCGCCGAACGGGCATGGGCCATTTGTTCCATAACAATGCGCAGTCCGTTGGCCAGCGTGACAATCTCCATGATGATCTCCTTTACCCACAGGCGGCATCGGCCGCCGCATTTTTAGGCCCCCATTCCAGCCCCTCGTTTTCCTTTTGCTCTCCGGCTAGGCTATGACGCCGTCAGGCCTCACGGCCGGCTGAAAAACAGCACCTGTCTTCCCGCCCTGTCACAGACTAGGATGGTCACCGGCCGGCAGCAGATCCGTCGGGCCGGCCGTTTGGTATGGGACAGCAGGCCGTCCATATCAAATATAACCGGCTGCGGCACGCTTCATACCCATCCTGACAAAAACCATGCAAAAACAGCCGCAGCCCGAAAGACTGCGGCTGTTGATTTATGGGTGACTATCCTCGCCCGGCTCACTGCCGGGGACGACGAAAGCCGGGACGGCCGCCGTCTCGGCGATCCCCGTCGCGGCGGGGCGGACGGGAACGGC
>DXVY01000044.1 GCA_019417145.1 Clostridiales bacterium | reverse complement strand
CTTTTACGAACGCTCTAGAATCGTTTGGAGCTTCTATTACACTCCCAAAACATCGGACCTGTAATCATTATACAGATTCATACCGATGTTCTGGATCTCGGCCAGGCCGTCGGTAACGGTAGTCTCACCGTTGACAATCTCCACGCACTTACTCTCCAGCGCGCTCTCCCACTTTGCGTTGATGGGGGCGTTGACCGGACGGGCGATAGAAATCTTATCATAGATCTCCTCGCGTTCCATAAGGAGCGCCTGGACATCCTCGCGGCAGCCGCTCAGATACTGATCAAACAGCTTCTGCTTAGAGGGCTCATGCACCTGGTAGACAGGCACCCAGACCTCGGGATTGTCCAGAGCGGCGCGAGCCTGCACGCCGGCGCTGCCGTTGGTAACGGCCCAGCGAGCGAACAGCCAGCCGCCGTCAGGATTCTTACAGCCCTTGGGAATGCCATACCACTGCCAGGCATAGCCGGCCACAGCCTGGTCGCCTTCCTTCTCGTCAGGCTTGGGCATGGGCGCAATACCCGTGTTAAAGCTGTTGACCACGTTCTGGGAATAACCGACGTCGGCGATGGCCATACCCACGTTGCCGCTCTCCCAATTGACCTCGGCAGGCAGCTTCTCAGCACCGCCAAAGGATTCCGGGAAGGAACGCAAGAACTCCATAACATTCTTCATTTCGTCGGTATTGATGTTGGGCTCACCGGTCAGGGGATCCTGATAGGTGGTACCATAGGTCAAACGCCAATGCTGGAACCACCAATTATAGGAGGTAAAGCCGGCCTGGCTCAACATACCGTTGGCGTCGGTCTTGTTCAGCTTGGCAGCCATTTCCTTCATCTGGGACCAGGTGGTGGGCGGCGTATCGGGATCCAGGCCGTTGGCCTCAAACAGATCCTTATTCCAAACCAAGCAGGCTACCGAAACATCGGTATAAACCGCATAGATATGGCTCTGGCCGTCATTTCCAGTATAACGTACAAACATATCGTACCACTCGGGCAGATCATCCATAGAGTACTCCGGATCCCTCTCAAAGTACTCGTCCAAAGGAATGATCAGATCCCGTCCCACAGCCTCGCCCAAGGGGGCGTTGGCGGCGTTGTTGGTATAGAACATGTCGGGCTGGGTCCCCGCCTTGATAGCGGCAGCCAGGGTCACCAGACTGTGGTCGCTGGAGGTACCGTAGTCCAGATTGATCTCCGGGTGGTCACTCTGGAAATTCTCCCAGTAGTCGGTACCAAAGGCGCCCCACACGGTGACATTTTTGTCCGCGGGCTCAAAGGTTCCCGTCGTCGTGTTGCCGCTTCCGCTGCTAGTGCTTCCATCGTCGCCACAGGAAGAAGCCATCAATCCCGCGCTGACGATCATGGCAGCACACAACAACGCGCTGACAATTCTCTTCTTTTTCACGCATAACATCCCTTTCTAGTTATAGTATGAATCAACCGATACAAGAGTCGGCGGAAGCCAAAGGTCTTACTGCGTCAGTGCATCGCCATGCGCGTTTTTCCAGTTTTGCAGCATCAGCAGCACACGAGCGTTGCCCGACTGGTTTAAAAGATCCGGATTGGTAATCACGCCCGTCTCGGAGCGCTCTTTCCAGTCGGTATTCAAAAAGCCCCTGAAATCTTTATTCTTGGAGCAGGCGTGCGCTAAGGCGGTCAAAAAGCTTTTAACATACTTGACTTCAGACGGGTCCACCTCATAGAGCTTTATGTATCCCTTCAGCAAGGAGGACTGGAACCAGGGACTATTCTCCCCTGTCGCATAGTAGGATTCGGCCGGCGTATCCTTTTCGATCTCTCCCCCAAAGGTGGTGTAAGCCGCCTCAGCCATCTTTTTGGCATCTTCCAGATAGCTGCTGTCCTGCGTCAGTTCATACAGCATAGCGGCGGAGGCGATCATATTGCCCGTATTATATGTAAACGTCGTCCTATTGATATTTCCGGTCGCCACATTGATATTATCCCACATCAGATAGTCTTCCGGATCCATCAGTTTGGCTTTGGTCCAATCATACAGCTTAATCGCCCAGTCCAGATACTTTTGTTCCCGGGTTATTTTATATAACTCGGCAGAAGCCAGGGCAAGCGGCGCATTTATACAGGTGTTTTTACAGGCCTCGTCGGTTCCAATATCGTCTTCCTTCCAGTAGACGCCGCCGTCCAACTCCTCGTCCCAGCCAGAATAGCAGAACTCGATGGTGCCTTTAGCGTTATCCAGCCATTTCTGGTCTCCAAGCAATGTATATGCGTGGATAAACTCCAGGACAACCCAAACATCGTCGTCAAAGAAGCATTCCGCTTGGCTTTCCACAGGCACGCACTGGTAGACCTGCAGATCATCGGTGCGCCAAACCGTACGGTAATGCTCCACATTCTCTAGGGCCTTGATGTATTCTTCCCGTACCTCCTGGTCATCCGGATGAAGGGCCATGCGCTCGCCGCAGGCCTCCATATAGGAGGCATACCCCCACAGGGTCACCGAGTCGCTCTTGGCCTGCTCGCTTTTCATGCGGTCATCCGTTTTCCAAAAGGCCTCTTTGAAATAGTCCATTATGGCATCGCCCCGTTCGCCATAGCCATTGAAATTTTGAAAATCGGTTACTTCGGTAAAACCGGCTGTACTGGTCGTCTCCTGCGAGGTGACCGAAGCCGTATCCGACGAATCTGTCTCAGCAGGCACATAGCAGGAAGCGGCGCTAAAAGCCAACAGCGCAGACAGCCCCACAGCAGTCAATCGTTTAATCAGAAAGCATAACCCCTTTCAAAATTCCAATGCAAAAAGCTTCTTTCTCAGATATTGTCCTGGGACAGAAAGCGCCCCAGGACAATACTGAAAAATATCCCCGCAAAGCGGTTGATCCAATTTAGTCGGGAATCCGCTCGAAATCCGGGTTGTCCTTCAAGAACTTGGAGGACATATACATCATGCGTGCCACAGCGCCCTGGCTGGTAGGTGTAATGACGGCCAGAGAAGGCACCTGGTCAGAAAATCCAGGATTGACGTAATCGCCAAGGCGTCCAGCGGTCACCGCCGCCACGGAAATAGCGTTCAGGGCGATCCGGGCGTACTGAGGATCCGCGTCGTTGCCCATAGCTTTATCCACATTGTACAGCTCGTAAATGCCTCTCACCAGGTTGCTCCGGAACCAGCAACGATTGTCATCGCCTTGCGGGCTGATAGAAGCAAAATAGTGACCTGTGGCGCCCTCAACAGCATCCTCGCTGGAAGAACGGATCTCCATACGAGGCGAGAAGAAGTTCTGGCGGCTACCCTCGGCCAGCTTATAGGCGTCATCCCGGTAGGTGGGATCCTCGGTGATCTGATACAGCACTGCGCCGGCGCCAATCATGCAGCCTGTGTTGTAGGCGTAGATGGAGCCATCCTTTGAATAGTTGCCGGTTGCAGGATCCTGCGCCCACTTATCCTGAATCAGATTTCGGTCATCCCACAGATTCTCCTTGGTCCAGTTATAGGCGTTCTTGGCCTGCTCCAGGTACTTGCTCTCCTCGGTAAGCTGATACATCTCAGCCGCGGCCCAGGCGAAGGGTGCGTTGATACAGGCGTTCTTTTGACGTGCCTCGCCGCCTTCGGTACCCGGACGCATCCACCAGATGCCGCCGCCCAGGGTGGTCTCGTCCCAGCTCTCATAAATAAAGTTGAGGTTCCGCTTGGCCAGCGTCAGGTACTGGGGATCCTTCAAAAGCTCATAGGCGTTGATCCACTCCAGGGCAATCCAGACGTTATCATCGTTGAAGACCTGGGCAGGACCGCCGCCCTGCACGCAGCAGAGGCCCAGTGAATCGGTGGTATTGTACCGGTTGTCGGTAAACCGTGTTACGTTCTCCAACAGCTTTTCATACTCGGGCATGGAGAAGTAGGAGCCTTCCGGATTGTCGGCTATCTGGGCGCCCACGCCCTCCATGTACGCCCCATAGGGCCACAGGGTGGCATCGGACAATATGCCTATGTTGCCATTTTCGTCTGGTTTGTTATTCAGGCTCACGGCCACATTCTGATTGCTGGGGCGCCACAGACCGCCGGATACGGGGTCATCATAGTTAATGTTCTTTTTGGCCTGCGCCATGATCGTGTCGCCCACATCCACAAAGCTTCTGTAGGTGTCGTAGAAATACTCGTTCTCGTTCACCACGTCGTCTGTGGGAGGCTGGGTGGTCGTATCGCTGCCGGTTCCGCCGCCGGTACCACCGGTTCCGCCGTTATTTGTGGTCTCTTTGAGCCTTTTGATCAGGCTATACCGGAAGGTGGCGGTGGTGGGGGTCTTCTTGGACGACGTGCTCTGGGCGCTGGTGGTGGTAGTGCTCGAGGCCGTGGTCGTGCTGGAAGGCTTGGTAGTCGTGGTTTTGCTCTCCGCAGAGGTCGTAACATTGGTTTCCGAGCTTTCGTCATCCGGTGCAGGGACTTCGGTGTAACATCCCGCCAAGGCCGACGATATCATAGCGGCGGCCAGCAGTGCCGTAAGTATACGTTTGCGCATAACAGAATCTCCTTTTCCTCATATAGTAAGATGTATATTCGACTGCCCCACGCCGGAGCATAAAGCACAAATTTATTTGCCGTAGGTATCCTTCCAGGTCTGGATATCGAAAAGAATGCGCACCGTTCCGGATTGATCCAGAATGTGGACCTCTGTATCCGGGACATCCTTTGTCATCCAATCCTTATGCACAAAACCGCTGCTGCTTTTGGCATTGCGTACGCAATAGGAAACCGCCGATGCAAAGCTCTCCATGTACGCGTCGTTGGGATCAAAGGGATAAAGGGCCATGTAACCGTCCAGCAGCCAGGTGTGGAACCAAGGATTGTGGTCGGTAAAATGATAATCGCCTTTTTCATCCCAGGAGCCAAAGCCGCCGTTCAACGCGGCGTTCGCGGAATTTTTGGCGTCGGTGAGATACTTTTCATCCCTTGTGATGTCATAAAGATGCGCTGCCGCGCCGATCATACAACCGGTGTTATATGTAAACTTCCAGGTGGTTATCTTGCCTTCCAGATTAATGTTATCCCAGTACAGATAGTCGCTGGGATCCATCAGGTTTTTCTTGGTCCAGTCATACAGCTTGATCGCCCAATCCAGATATTTCTGCTTCTTGGTCTCCTTATACAGCTGCGCAGAAACCTTGGCAAGCGGTGCATTGATACAGGTATTTTTGGAAGACTTATCGTTTTCCTGCCAATAAACGCCGCCGCCCAGCTTCTCATCCCAGCCGGAGTAGCAGAATTCCGTTACCCTCTCGGCCAGTTCCAGATAACGCGGCTCCTTCAAAATATGGGATGCGTTCAGGTAGATAATGGCGATCCAGACATTGTCATCATAAAATATATCGCCGCCGCCGCCATTTGCCGCAGCATAGGCCAAATGTCCATCGTCGCGGCAAACCGTATACGGCAGGATGCCCATAAGGGTGTCCAGGTACATCTGCCGGGCTTTTTCACAATCCGGATAATTCTCTAGCTGAGCTGCTACAGCCTCTACATGGCCGCCATAGGGCCAAAGAAACGCCTTGGCGGTTCCAATCAGCTTTTCCTTTGCAAAATACCCTACCGGATTCCAAAAGCCCTTGCGAATAGTGGCAAGCAGCTCATGTCCAGCGCCCTTGAAATCAAATCCCTGAAGACAATCAGCGTGACCCATTGGCCTACACCTTCCTTTGCCTGATTTATTTTACAAATTCATTTATTTTATCGATTTCCTCAAGAATAAAGTAGGCCAGCAAAGAGTTGGCCCAAGCGAACCACTCGCGGGTATACACGGTGGGGTCGTTGGAGTCAAAGCCCTCGTGCATAACCTCCGTGCCGCCGTCGCAAGCCATGATGGTATGCAGAACCTTGGCCTTTTCCGCATCGTCCTTGCAGGTCATAGCCTCCATAACCAGCGCAATATGCCAAATATAGCCTGGCGGCGTATGGGGGCTGCCAATCCCCTTGGCAAAAGAACCCTCGTAGTAATAAGGATTCTTTTTGGACAAAATATATCTTCTGGTATTCTGATATATGGGATCGTCCATATCGCAATACCCTAGGTAGGGCAGGGATAATAAGCTAGGCACATTGGCGTCGTCCATAAAGAGGGCATTGCCCCGGCCGTCTACCTCATAAGCAAATACCTGGCCGTATTCGGGATCCTCAATCACCGCGTACTGCCGGATACCCGCTTCGATTTCATCCCGCAGGGTCCTTGCAAAGGCCGACAGTTCCGCGTCTTTATACACATTCGTATAAATCTCATCCAGATAACCTAGGATAACCACGGCAAACATATTGGACGGCACCAGATATCCATATACACAGGCATCGTCGCTGGGACGGAATCCGGACCAGGTCATGCCGGTATAGGACACCAGGGCTCCCTTCCCCTCTCGGGGCAGGGTATCGGTCTCCGGACAGTTGAAGCGCCGGAACACATAGGGAGACTTCTCCTCATGATGCTGTTCCGTGCGGAAAAGCTCCAGGATCATCCGGGTGCTCTCCCGATACTGGTCATCGAATATAGAAGCATCCCCTGTCTTCTTCCAGTATTTATAGGAAATCCAGACCGGGTAACAAAGCGAATCAATTTCATACTTGCGTTCCCAGATCCAGTCCTTATTCTCATTGAAGTTTGTCGCATCGCCGCCGTGGCCCGCGCCGTTAGCCTCCTCGTTAAAGGCGTTGGCATAGGGGTCTAGCGCAATGTAACGCATCTGCAATTTTACAAGGCCGGCAATCGCCTCTTTAATCCCGGGGCAGTCACACACCCGCAGATAGTGCATGACCTGTGCGCTGGAATCCCGCAACCACATAGCAGGGATATCCCCGGTAAAAACATATGTACAGCCGTCGTCGTGCAGCTTGGTGGTAGTCTCCAAAGTGGAATAAAAGCAATTTTTAAACATGTTGCGGAGCTTGGGGTTATGGATTCCCTCCGCCACTTTATCCATTCTCGCATTCAGTTCAGGAAATTTTACTTCAGACACGCATTAACACTCCCGGCATATTCATTCTAAGCATATCATGCTTGTACCCTGCCGGGCGGGCCGGCGCAGGATATATCCGGCGGCGCCGCCGCAAAGCGGCGCCGCCGGAGCTTGGTCAAAAGCACGCTGAGGGACAAGGAAAATTCCCTCTAGTTCAGGACTTATTTCTCGTCGGTCTTGTTTTCGCCCTCAGCCTCGGAATTGCCGTCCTCGGCATCAGCGCCGTCGGCAACCTTCTTCTTGCGGAGCACAAACCAGTACAGGCAGAAGACGCCGCCGCCGACCACAACAACGCCGCCAGCAATCAGGCCCACCGTCGCCGGCACGTTCATGACCTTACCACCCGATCCGGGTCCGGTAGTCGCCTTGTCGTCATTATTATTGGTATTGGTATTCTTGGAACCGGAAGAAGTGCCGGAAGCCGTACCCGCAGCCTCCGAACCGTCGGCCGTGTCCACGGTGCTGGCGGTATCGGACGTACCGGAGGCGTTGGACGCGTCGGGCGTTTCACCGGTCTGGGTGTCCCCGCCGCCTACAATGGGATCGACAATGTTATCGTCACCGTCACCGGTGCCGCCGGCGCCACCGCCGCCATTACCGCCGCCGACGGGAAGGCTGGTTTGATCCGCCGGCTTATCGACATCCGGAGGGAAGTTTTCGGGGTTCTCCCAGGAGCAGCCGTCCGCGTTGACGGCATAGATATCGCCGTAAGCAGGGGGAGCCTCGGGGGGTTCCACATAGTTGGCGCCCTCATCTACAATATTGTAGAAGTCGCCATACCAGGTCTCGCCGTCCACCGCGCGGAAGTAACCATTGGTAAACTGCTGATAGAGAACCGGATCGCCGTCCTCCATCCGCCAGTACTGGTTGGTGACCGGGTCGCCGAACTGCCAGTTGTTGACGCCGCCGCCCTTGGCATACATTTCTGCCACCGCGTCGCGGACGATGACAACATTCAGCGTCTCCGCATCGGCGCAGAGAATTGCACACCAGTTCTTGTAGCTAAAAGCGTTGGCAGCGGAAGAATTGCCGCCGTCAAAGTCCTGGTTGCAGATTTCATACGCATTTTCTTCCGTATCCGTGCCCGACCAGGCATGCAGATACTCGCCAGTGGTGTTGCCGAAATCAAACTTGCCGTCCTTAGGATCCTTGGCCGAAAGCTGAACAGCCCAGTCATAGGCTTCCTTGTACTTCTGGGTCAATTGATCCTGCTTGCCCTCAAATCGATCGGGCACGCTGGTAATGGTACCAACATTGCTGGGGTCATATACGGCGCCCGCTGTCAACGTGCCGGAAATGGCAGAGACAAGCACAGCCGTAGACAAAACTGCCGAGACCAGCTTTTTCATACTGATTTCCTCCTAAAACTTTTGTGCGCGCGCCGAACAGGATGCAACCATCCGCCGGAGAGCCCGGCGCGCATAAATTTGATCAGCGAATCTCCGTCTTTCGCATTTTAACGTTTATAGTTGGACTGAGAGGAAGCGGAAAGGGACTGGACTATTTCTTCTTGCGGAGCACCACAAGCGCGCCCGCAGCGGCCGCCGCCAGCAGGACAATGCCTACTGCGCCGGCGTCGCCGGTTTTGTTGTTGCCGCCCTGGTTGGCCCAGCGGTCATAGAATTCCTTGGTAACAGCATGCCACTGGCCGTCCTCATCGTAGTAGCCGTATTCCCATTCCTGCTCGGTATTATTGGCGTTGCCGCCGCCGTTATCTCCGCCGCTGGGCGTCTCAGGCCGACTTTCGATGGGATCGTTGGGTTCGGAGGTGTTAGTCCCTTCGTCTACATACAAGGGATCGCTCTTGGAAAGCGCCTTACCGTCCTGCCACACATAGATCGAGAAATCCCGGCCGCCGCCGTTTTCAGCAACGATCTTGAAACTGCCGTTAAAGGACATATTCATAGCCGTGCCGTCCACAAAGGGCGCGTTATTGTACTGAACAGAAGCGTTCTCGTCGGTGGGGGTGATGGAGTTGACCACAACAGCGTTCAGGTCGAATTCGGCGCCGGCTGGGTAGTGCACACGGACATAGTTGCGGTTGTCGGTCACCTCTTCGCCGTCCACGACGGTGGTCTCATAGGTGGCGTTGTGTACCTCGTACTCAACAGCCCCGGGAACCTCGATGGACGCCACGGTATTGTCCCCGCTCAACCGGTTGCCGTCGTGCCAGACGACCTCGTCGGAGCCCGCCTTGCACTCGGCCCAGCCCTTAGCAAAGTCTAAATACAGATCGCCGTTTTCTTCCAGCTCCGGCGCGCTGTTGGGCATGCCCAGGGTCTTGCTGTATTTGAAGGTGATACCCTCCAGAGTGATCTCTTCATACTCGTTGGCGGAATACTCCTCCGATCCGCTCAGGTCAATATTTTCATAGACATATTGTACACGGGGGATCAAAGCGATAGCCGAACCGTTGGAGGTCATTTCGATATCGTCGGTCTCTTCGTTCTCGGCGGGTGTCAGGCCCTTGAAGATCAGGGTCTTATCGGAAGAATTCCGCTCCATAGAATGATACTCGCCGGTGCCGCTGAAGACCTGGTACAGGATCTGGTGCTCCGAATCATACATCAGATTGCCGTCCAGCGCGATACCGGGGTTGATGCCCGACTTGTTGGCGCCTTCATAAGCGTCGCGGATGGTGTTGCGTACGCCTTCCTTCATCTGCATTTTACCCACGTCGTAGTAAGGCGAATTTTCTTCGCGCAGGGTGGCGTTCAACGCATTTTTGGGCCCACGCCGTTGGCCACACGGCTGATGGAACCGCCGTCGACCAGACCGTAGCT
>DXVY01000043.1:3416-9784 GCA_019417145.1 Clostridiales bacterium | reverse complement strand
ATACAAGGTTCCGTCCTCGACCTCATACAACTGCTGATACACCAAAGGATCCTTGGTCTCCGCCGCCCTGGTGCCCATGTTGACGACCGCCGCCGTCAAGGATGTGCCGACCACAGCCAGGGAAAGCAGACCGGAAACCAGCTTTTTCCACATCATGAGATCCAACCTCCCTACTATCACAGCGCCATCAGCAAACATTGATTGCACAAATTCCCATCTGCGCCATGATATTTTTTATCGAATTTATCATAACATTTTCCCATCCTTTTTTATACGGCATTTCCATCATAAATTCTTGCCAAAAGTTGACCTTTTTGCATTGTATCAGCCTTTTGCCCATAGAATCAATGTCTACCTACATAAAAAGGGAGACGGAAGATACTTCCGCCTCCAGGTTATACGGCTGTTTACTTTTTATCCTTCCAGTCCTCGCTGCGGATGGCCACACGGCGGATCTTGCCGGATATGGTCTTGGGCAGCTCCTCCACGAACTCCACCGCACGGGGGTACTTATAGGGCGCGGTCTGCTTCTTTACGTAGTTCTGCAGCTCTTTTTTCAGCTCCTCAGAAGGAGAATAGCCCCTGGCCAGCACAATGGTAGCCTTGACGATCTGGCCCCTGACAGGGTCGGGGGCGCCTGTGACGGCGCATTCCAGAACGCTGGGATGCTCCATGAGCACGCTCTCGATTTCAAAGGGGCCGATGCGGTAGCCGGAGGACTTGATCACGTCGTCGGTCCGGCCCACATACCAGAAATAGCCGTCCTCATCCTTCCAGGCCGTGTCGCCGGTATGATACAGCCCGTCGTGCCAGGCGGCCTCGGTCAGCTCGGGGGCGCGGTAATAGCCCATAAAAAGGCCGACCTGGGGCCGTTTATCGGTGCGGACTACGATCTCGCCGGTCACGCCGGGGGGCACCGGGTTGCCGTCCTCGTCCACGATCTCCACATCATACTGGGGCGTGGGCTTGCCCATGGAGCCCGGCCGGGGCGTCATACCCTTTAAGTTGGCGATGATGCATGTGGTCTCGGTCTGGCCGAAGCCCTCCATCAGCTTAAGACCGGTACAGCGATAAAACACGTTGAAGACCTCCGGATTCAGCGCCTCGCCCGCGATAGCCGCATACTTCAGAGAGGAGAGGTCGTATTTGGACAGGTCCTCCTTGATAAAGAAGCGGAACATGGTGGGCGGCGCGCAGAAACTGGTGATCTTGTACTTGGCAAAAAGGGGTAGCAGGTCGGTCGGGGTAAACCGATTGTAGTCATAAACAAAGATGCAGGATTCCATCAACCACTGGCCGTATAGCTTGCCCCATGCCGCCTTGCCCCAGCCGGTGTCCGACAAGGTGAAATGCAGGCCGTCGGGATCCACGTTCTGCCAATGCTTGGCGGTGACAATATGCCCCAGAGAATACAGGGCGTTGTGCAAAACCATTTTGGGATATCCGGTGGTGCCGGAGGTGAAATACATAAGCATGGGATCGGTGGCCTTCACATCCTCCCGCCGGAAATCCTCGGGCGCCGCCTCCATAAGCTTATCAAAAGGCAGCCATCCGTCATGCTCGGTCTCGGCCTCCCGCTCGGGCCGGCGGCCGTGGGCCAGCAACAGCAGCTCCACCGAATCGCACTGCCCGGCCGCCTCTTTGACGTGTTCGGACAGCCCGTCGTCCGATGTGCAGATAACCGCCTTGACCGACGCGGCGTTGAACCGGTAGACCAGGTCCTTGACGGTCAGCAGGTGGGTGGCCGGAATGGCCACAGCGCCCAGCTTATGGCAGGCCAGCACCGAGAACCAGAATTGGTAATGCCGCTTTAAAATCAGCATGACCTTGTCGCCTTTTTTTACGCCCAGGCTCCGCAGCATGTTGGCCGTCTTATCCGAATACCGCTTCATATCGGCAAAGGTAAAGGTTATTTCCTCGCCCGAATCATTTGTCCAAAGCATGGCCCGCTTGTCCGGGCACTTGGCCGCCAGCTCGTCAATTACATCGTACCCAAAATTATAATTTTCGTCATACTGGATTTCCAGTCCGGTCAAAAGTCCCTCTTGGTCATAGGTTTCCCGGACGTATTTTTCATGCAGTCCTATCATTTCCGTATACATGCCTCCATCTGCCGCCCGGCGGGGCCGGCGGCCGCTATTGTTTCCGGCGGAAAGCCCCCGCCTGTTTTCAAGACTAGTCCGGCTTGCGCATGACCACGCTGATGAATACGCAGTCCTGCCCGTCCACGGCGATCATGCCGTGGCCCTTGCCCGAATCATAGTAAACGCTGTCCCCGGCCCGCAGGATCTCCGTACGGTCGCCATGGACGAATTTCAGGCTGCCGCTCAATACATAATCAAACTCCTGCCCCTCGTGGACCGATAGAGCGATGGGTTTATCCTGCTCCTCGGCGATATAAGGCGCGGTCACCAGGAAGGGCTCGGATATCTTGTCCCGGAAGGTGGCGGCCAGGTGCTCGTACTTAAAGCCCTGCCGGCGTTTGATGGGCAGGCCCGTTCCCTTGCGCACCAGGCAATAGCCCGACAAATGAGGATTCTCCCCCGTTACAATCTCGATCAAATCCACGCCGAACCGTTCGGCGCAGTTGTACAAAAAGGTGAAGGTAAAATCCTTTTTGCCGGATTCCAGCTCCTTGTATTCCTCCAGACCCACGCCGGTCACCCGGCCCATTTCCTCTGGGGAAATCTCCATAATTTCCCGCAGCGCGCGAATGCGTTCGGCTATCTCCGCAATATTGGGCTGCATATGTATACACGACCTTTCCAAAGCCCCCGCAGACGGGGGCGATATTCCTGATTACCCGGAGCGTTGGCCCCGTGTTGCCCTGGGACAGATTGGAACCAGTATACGCCGGCGTCCCCAAAAAGTCAAGCCGGCCCTATCCCAACCCGCGCAAGGCTTCTATCTGCCTTCCAGGATATCCAGCAGCTCATCCGCCCTGGCGATGATCCGCTTGGCCCCGTTGCTTTCCAGCTCCTCTTTTTCCCGGAAGCCCCACAACACGCCCACCGGCAGAGCGCCGCTGTTGACCGCCGTCTGGATATCTACCCCCGAATCGCCCATAAACACGCATTCGGTCGGCGATACCCCCAGTTCCTGCATGGCCAGGCGGGCAAGGGTAGGATCGGGCTTGGCGGGCACGCCGTCCCGCTGGCCGAAAATGAGATCAAAGCTGTCGGGATAGAGCTTATCCAGGATGACCTTGGCCATTTCCTCCACCTTGTTGGTCACCACCGCCCGTTTGTATCCCCTGTCCTTGAGCGCCTGCAAAAGTGCCGGCACACCCGGATAAGCCCTGGTCTTATCGGCGTAATGGACGCTGTAATAGGATAGGAATTTTTCCTTGAGGGCGGCCACCCGCTCCGGCGAGGCCTCCCCTGCCGGCATGGCCCGCTCCAGCATGACGGCCACGCCGTTTCCCGCGTACATTTTAAATTTCTCCACCGGCTGGGCGGGATAGCCAAAGGCGGCCAGCGCATAATTGGAAGCGGCGGCCAGGTCCTCCAGGGTATTGATCAGGGTTCCGTCCAGATCGAACAATACGGCTTTATACTGGTCCATTGGGATTCTCCTTACCTTACAACAACGTTATTTTACAGCAATACTGCGCGCTCTCACCCGGTCCCAGGATCCGGGCGCCCCGTTTGTGGGCCAACAGGTCGTCCTCCGTATCGCAGGTGGCGGTGCCGGTCCACGGCTCCAGGCAGACAAAGGGCGCACCTTCCGGCTGCCAGATGCCGAAATAGTCAAAGCCCTCGAAGGCGATTTCCACCCCGCGTCCGCTGACCAGAGAATACAGCGACGCCTTTCGGGAACGCAGCGATTCCAACACCAGCGCGTCCTCGTGGAACAGGTCGTGCCGCAGGGGAAGCAGCCGCTCTCCCCGCAGCACCGGCCGGCGGCGCCCGGTGAGGACCAGGCCGCTCTCCGGGTCCAGCACAGGGGAATCACAGTCCTCCTCCAACGGGAAGGCGATCACGTAATCCTCAAAGCCCTCCTCCTGGTCCAAGGGAACATTGAAGCCGGGATGCAGTCCAAGCAGGAAGGGCATTTGCCCCTCTCCCTTGTTCTCCACGGTAAACATCTGGCAGAGGGTGGCGCCGGCCAGCTCATAGGCCACGGTGAGGGAAAAGTCAAAGGGATAGCTCTCCTTGGTGGACGCGTCGGCCTGCAGTCGGAAGACCGCCCCGTCGCTCCGCTCGGACACCCGGACAAAAGAGCGGGTACGGGCCAGGCCGTGCCGGGGCATGGCGTAGCTCTTGTCGCCGATTACCGTCCTGCCGTCCCGCAGGCTGCCCACGATGGGAAAAAGAATGGGAGCCTGTCCCTTCCAATAGGATGGATCGCCCTGCCAAAGGTATTCGGTCCCGTGCACGTCGCGCAGTGAGACCAGCTGCCCGCCCATGGTATCGATCCTGGCGTAAATCTGATGGTTGGTGATACTGGTAATCATATCCCGCTCCATTCCGCCGCACAGCGGCTCTGTTCAGGCCGCAGAGCTTTTCCAATAAAAAAGGTCCTCTCTTGACCTGCGGCATTTTTTAGTTTATCATAATTATAGCACCGCGCCACCCGCTCCTTCAAGGCGCAATCCGCCTCTTGCTCGGTGGGGACGCCCTTTTTCGCGCATAAATATTCGCCCCGACGGCCCACGGTTTTATCTCATACGTAAAAATTTCCGTTTCCTTAAAAAAGGACTTGCAATCTGACAAAATCTCTGGTATTATATCATTTGTTATTGCGACCATCAGAAGGAGGTGCAGACAAATGGCTAAGTGTGATATCTGCAGCAAAGAGGTCTCTTTTGGCATTAAGGTCTCCCATTCCCACCGGCGCTCCAACCGGACCTGGAAGCCCAACGTCAAGCGCGTCAAGGCAATCGTGAACGGCACGCCCTGTCGGATCAATGCCTGCACCCGCTGCCTTCGTTCCGGCAAGGTCACCCGCGCGGTGTAATGGAATCCGGTATTTTTCCAAAGAGAAACGTATGACCCGGCAGTCCGAAGGGACGGCCGGGCTTTTCTTTTGCGGCAGGCAAAAACCGGCAGGGCGCTTCTAAGCGGAGGCGTCCCGCCGGTTTAGCGTTATCTATACGGTCTGCCGGGCCAGGATCTTGCATATCTCCATCACATCCGCGATGGTGATCTCCCCGTCTTTATCCAAATCCCCCCGGAGGATTTCCTTCGCCGTGGGATCGGTGCCCGCCGACTCTCTGGCCATGATCTTACAGGTCTCCATTACGTCGGCTATATCCACGCTGTCGCTGCCGTCTATATCGCCGGGGAGACTTTCTTCCGATACGGTAGTGACCGTTACCATCATATACATCCCTTCGCGGCCCGTGTCAAAGGTATAGGAAAAGGATGCGGGTTCCGTATCGAAATACACCTTTCCGGTTCCCAGGACCAACGTGCCGTCGGTGACCGTGGACACCCGGTTCAGCATTTCTGCCGGGATGAGAGATAACAAATCCACTTCCCAACGGTCGCCGGCCGGCTGGGCTTCGATGTATAATGTTTGGGGAGAAATGTTACAGCTATAGGGCTCCAGATCGGGATTACCGCTTAAATCCAACGCATCTAACCGGTTGTCGCTGCAATACAAATGCGCCAGTATGGTACAGCCGCTTACATCCAGTTCGCTTAACTGATTTGCCCCGCAATCTAAATCTTCCAGCGCGATACAGCCGTTCACATTCAAATCGGTCAGTTGATTGCTGCGGCAGCTCAAATATGTCAGAGCGGTATGCCCGCTTACATCCAGCTTGGTCAACCGGTTGTCGCTGCATGTCAAATTCGCCAATACGGGATTGCCGCTTACATCCAGTCCGGTCAACCGGTTGCTATAGCAGGTCAAATACGTCAGCAGAGGATTGCCGCTTATATCCAGCTCGGTCAACAGGTTCATGCTACAGGATAGGTCGGTCAAGGACGGGACAGCGCTTACATCCAGTTTATCCAGCTGGTTATCCATGCAATTCAAATACGACAAAGCCGGATTCCCGCTTACATCCAGCCTGCCCAACTGATTCACGCCGCAGTCCAAATGCTCCAGCGCGGTGCAGCCGCTCACATCCAGCTCCGTCAGCTGGTTAGCCGCACAATCCAAATGCTCCAGCGCAGTACAGCCGCTCACATCCAGCCTGCTCAACTGGTTGCCCCAGCATTCCAAATATTCCAACGCGGTGCAACCGCTTACATTCAGTCTACTCAACTGATTGCTTTCGCATTCCAAAAACGTTAAAGCCGTATTGCCGCTTACATCCAGCTCGCTCAACAGGTTGTCGCTGCATGACAAATCCGTTACAGACGCAAAAAATTCGATTCCGCAAAGGCTGTAAATTTCCTTGGTGGATACGTTAATAT
>DXVY01000043.1:0-3406 GCA_019417145.1 Clostridiales bacterium | reverse complement strand
CGGCTTCCTCTGCCGTAAAATACCCGTCTTCCCCGCCGGTCTGCGCAATCAAATAGTCCCGGAAATTTTCATCAGGGAAATTATTTTCACAGATGTGCAGACTGCCGTTTTCGTCGAGGCAGGCGGGCAGGTCGTTAAAGGCGCCCAACGAGTGGACGGGACAGGCAACCTCGGCCCCAAGGGTATTTTCCGCATCCGCTGCCGCAGCCCGGAAATCGGCCGGCAAACCGCCGCCAAATCCGGCCAACACAGCCACCGCCAATACTACAGACGCTATTTTTCCCCATGCTTTTTTCACGCCGCATCCACCTTTCTCCACAAGCCGGAATTTATTCTGCTGGATAAATAAATTATAATAGTATCCTGTCAGCGTGTCAATGCAAAACGCCTCCCGCCCCGCATAACCCGTTCCCCTTCGGAAAAACTAAAAGGGCCGCACCAACGGCGGAAGGGAGAAAAGGATATGGGGAAGAAATATAAGGAATTGTTCGATCTCATTGAGCAGGACGGCCAGGCCCGGCAGTATTTCGGAAAACTGCCCGACTATGTGCAGGAGACCCTATGTCAGCGGGCCAGCCGCATCAATTCCATGGAAAGCCTGCAGGATTACGCGCAAAATCTGACCCGGGGCGACAACTGATGAGACGGGATGCCGGCGAGCTCTGCGCCTTTGAAAATCACGATTATCAGATCAGCCCCGGTCTGCGGGAATACTTTGGCAGGCTGCCCATCTCGGTAAAAACCGCCATATTGGAATCCGGCGCGGAAATCACCACATTGGGCGAACTGATGCAGATTGCAGAGCACCTCAAAAAAGATCAATAGTCGCCGTCCACTGCGGGAAGGGCAAGCGCGGACCGCTTCCCTTCCCCGCTCTATTTTGCCCCTGTATGCGGCCGCAATCCACGCCATAATCAGCACTACTAGTCAGCATATCTCCCGGAAGCAATTGACAGCCGTCGTTTGGGGAGCTATAATATTAATTGCAATATTTGGAACATATTGTCAATTTTTATATTTAGGAGGAATACCTATGCTGGATAAAAAGGTTGCCGCTCTGCTCAACGACCAGATCAACAAGGAGCTGTTTTCCGCTTACCTGTACTTAGATTTTTCCAATTTTTATGAGGACAAGGGGCTGGCGGGTTTTGCCAACTGGTATAAAGTACAGGCGCAGGAGGAACGGGATCACGCCCTGCTTATGTACCAATATCTGCATAATAACAACGCCAAGGTAACCCTGGAAGCGGTGGCCAAGCCGGACAAGGTCCTCAGCGGGCTTATGGATCCCCTAAAGGAGGGGCTGGCCCATGAGGAATATGTCACCAGCCTGATCCATAACATTTACGCGGCCGCTCAGGAAGCGCGCGATTATCGCACCATGCAGTTTTTGGACTGGTTTGTAAAAGAACAGGGCGAGGAGGAGACCACCGCCCATGATCTCATAACCAAGATGGAATTGTTTGGCACGGATGCCAAAGGGCTATATATGCTGGACAGCGAGCTGGGCGCACGGACCTATACCGCCCCATCTCTCACATTATAAGTCACAGGGCAAGCATCTCCGGCCGCGGCGCAGGCTTTTTGCCGCCGCGGCCTTCTTATTATTTTCCAGGTTATTATCTCCTCAGGCAGCGGGATACTCGACTCTTGAATCCATGATCCCCGCGCCGCTTATAAAACCGATTAGGGAGGGAATCCGATGAACTTACTTGCGCTGGGCTATGCGGCTATGGGCACCGGCTTCACCTTTTTAATGACCACGTTGGGCGCCGCCATGGTATTTTTCTTTCGCCGGAAAAACGGCGATACCATGCAGCGGGTGTTGCTGGGATTTGCGGCCGGCGTTATGATCGCGGCTTCGGTCTGGAGTCTGTTGGTGCCGGCCATTGAGGAGACCGAGGCCGCCGGCAAAATCGGATGGATCCCTGCGGCGGGCGGACTGGCGCTGGGGATGGCGTTTCTCATGCTGATGGATCGACTGCTGCCCCATCTACATCCCGGCTCGGTCCAGACCGAGGGGCCCTCCACATCCTTCAAGCGGACCACGTTGCTGGTGCTGGCCGTGACCCTGCACAATATTCCGGAGGGTATGGCGGTAGGCCTTATGTTCGCACGGTTTGCACAGGAGGGCGATACGTCCTTTTTCGCCGGTGCCTTTGCGCTGGCCATCGGCATCGGCGTCCAGAACTTTCCCGAGGGTGCGGCCATTTCCCTGCCCCTGCGTCAGGAGGGGCTCTCCCCTGTACGCAGCTTTATATACGGCGCCCTTTCCGGCGTTGTAGAACCTATTTTCGGCATTTTGGTAGTTTTGGCCTCCGGCGCTATCCAGCCCTATATGCCCTGGCTGCTCAGCTTCGCCGCCGGCGCCATGCTCTATGTGGTTATAGAAGAGCTTATCCCGGAGGCCCATCTGGGCGAGCACTCCCATCCCGGGACCCTGGGCGTGCTGGCCGGTTTCACGGGTATGATGATCCTGGATGTGGCGTTGGGATAATAAGGCCCGCACAAGGCCGCCTTTCCATTTTTTTGGAAAGGCGGCCTTTTTGCTGGAACCCATCGGCGGACAAGGGCATATAGTGGTGTGAGGACGTGCCCGGGGCCTATGTGTCCCGTGACGGTCGTTATGCGGTTATCCCCGCGCAGGGTGACCGAATCATAAATTCAGCGCTAAAAAGGAGAAACAGAGCATGGACGAACACTGCACAACTGCGGAGGAATGCCCGCGCTGTCACAAAAACGACGGCATGCGACTGGGCGATACCCCTCTGGATCAGTTACCTTTAGCCATGGCCTATGTGCCCATGCAGAAATACGCACAGGCCTACGACCCGGAAAAGGCCCTATGCGCGGGTACCCTTTTCCCCGAATTGGATAAGCCTTTTTCCGGTAGAGGTGTTTGTAATGAGCGATAGAGAAATGCTGATGTGCAGGCTCTCTGGCGCACAATTTGCCGCCTGGGAGATGCATATGTATCTGGACACCCACCCGGATGACCAGCAGGCCATGATGAGCCGCCGAACCTATCAGGAACAGGCCGACGCGCTGCGCCGGGAGTATGAAAGCAAATACGGCCCCATTACCTCCCCCGACGCCTACGGCGACGGGCGCTGGGACTGGATCAACGCTCCCTGGCCTTGGGAAAATCCAAAGGAGGCGCGATAAAGCATGTGGCAATATGAAAAAAAGCTGCAATACCCCGTCAGAATCAGCACCCCTAATCCGGCGCTGGCAAAATTGATTATTACCCAATACGGCGGGCCTGACGGCGAACTGGGCGCCAGCCTACGCTATTTAAGCCAGCGTTTTTCCATGCCCTACCCAGAGCTGAAAGGCTTATTGACCGATATAGGTACAGAAGCCCCTGAAATGTTCCGTTCAGGGGCTAACGCTTTTTTTGACGCTT
>DXVY01000042.1 GCA_019417145.1 Clostridiales bacterium | reverse complement strand
CGCAGGAGCCGGAGAACTCCAGCAGGGGCTGCTTGAACTGGCTGCCCTTGACGGTGGTGGGCTTGAACTTCTCGGCCACCTCGGGCTTCTCAGGCAGCTTGCGGCCGTAGACGAAGCCGGCTTCCTTGTCCAGCTGGGTGTCCAGGGGCTGCATGGTCAGGGCCTTCTCGCCCTTCTTGCCGGGGCAGACGTTGGCGCAGGAGCCGCAGCCGGTGCAGTCCAGCACGGACACGGTCATGGCGAAATGCAGGCCGGGCACGCCGGTCATGGGCATGGACTTGGTGCCTTCGGGGGCGTTCTGCACTTCCTCGTCGGTCATGGCCACCGGCCGGATGACGGCGTGGGGGCAGACGTAGGAGCAGAAGTTACACTGGATACAATTGTCGGGGTTCCAGGTGGGAACGTCCACGGCGATGCCCCGCTTCTCGTAGGCCGAAGAACCCAGGGGCACGGTGCCGTCCACGTAATCCAGGAAAGCGGATACGGGCAGCTTGTTGCCCCGCTGGGCGTTGACGGGGGTCAGGATGTTGTCGATATAATCCTTGATTTCGGGACGGCCCTCGGTGAGCACGCCGGCGGCGTCGGCCGAATCCTCAGCCTTGGCCCAGGCGGCGGGCACCTTGACCTTCTTGGCGCCGGCCACGCCCCGGTCGATAGCGGCGTGGTTCATGGCCACAACCTTCTCGCCCTTCTTGCCGTAAGACTTGGTGGCGGCTTCCTTCATGAGCACCACAGCCTTGTCGGCGGGGATGATCTTGGAAAGCTTGAAGAAGGCAGCCTGCAGGATGGTGTTGACGCGGCCGCCCAGACCCAGTTCCTTGGCGATGTGGGTGGCGTCGATGGTGTAGAACTTGATGTCGTTCTTGGCGATGTACCGCTTCATCTTGGCGGGCAGGTGGGTATCCAGCTCGGCGTCGTCCCAGGAGCAGTTGAGCAGGAAGATGCCGCCGGGCTTAATGTCCTCTACAATGTCATACTTGTCCACATAGGAGGGGTTATGACAGGCCACAAAGTCGGCCTTGTTGATGAGGTAGGTGGACTTGATCTTCTTCTTGCCGAAGCGCAGGTGGGAAACGGTTACGCCGCCCGACTTCTTGGAGTCATAGTCAAAGTAGCCCTGGGCGTACATATCGGTGTTGTCGCCGATGATCTTGATGGAGTTCTTGTTGGCGCCCACGGTGCCGTCCGAACCCAGGCCCCAGAACTTACAGGAAGTGGTGCCCTTGGGGGTG
This sequence comes from Clostridiales bacterium, assembly GCA_019417145.1. Lineage (GTDB taxonomy): Bacteria > Bacillota > Clostridia > Oscillospirales > Acutalibacteraceae > Howiella. The sequence continues at coordinate 8,600 of DXVY01000042.1, read as the reverse complement.
GTGTCGGGATTCTCCTTGACCTTCAGGGACAGGCCGGTCACATCGTCCTCGATGGCCAGGGTGAAGCGCTTCTTGGAACGGGCCTTCTCCATGTTGCGGTAAACCGCGATGAAGTCGGCGGGGGTGGTGTCCTTGGAACCCAGGCCGTAGCGGCCGCCGTATACCGGCACGTCGGCAAACTTGGAATCCTTCAGGGCAGCCACAACATCCAGGTACAGGGGCTCGCCGATGGAGCCGGGCTCCTTGGTGCGATCCAGCACGGAAATCTTCTTGACGGTGGAGGGGATGGCGGCAATCAGGTGCTTGGCCGAGAAGGGACGGTAGAGATGCACCTTCACCAGGCCCACCTTCTCGCCCTGGGCGTTCAGGTAGTCCACGGTCTCCTCGATGGTGTCGCAGGCCGAGCCCATGGCCACGATGACATGCTCGGCATCCCGGGCGCCGTAGTAGTTGAAGAGCTTGTACTTGGTACCCAGCTTCTTATTGACCTGGTTCATGTAGTCTTCCACAACGTCCACAATGGCGGTGTAGTAGTTGTTGGCAGCCTCGCGGGCCTGGAAGAAGACGTCGGGGTTCTGGGCGGTACCGCGCTGCTCGGGATGCTCGGGGTTCAGGGAGCGGCGGCGGAAGGCGTTAACGGCGTCCTTATCCAGCATCTCCTCCAGATCCTTGTAGCCCCACATCTGGATCTTCTGGATTTCATGGGAGGTGCGGAAGCCGTCGAAGAAGTGCACAAAGGGAACCCGGCCCTTGATGGCCGACAGATGGGCCACGGCGCCCAGATCCATGACCTCCTGGGGGTCGTTGGAGCAGAGCATGGCGAAGCCGGTCTGGCGGCAGGCGTAGATGTCGGAGTGGTCGCCGAAGATGGACAGGGCGTGGGCGGCGATGGCGCGGGCCGAGACGTTGATAACGCCCGGCAGCAGTTCGCCGGCGATCTTGTACATGTTGGGGATCATGAGCAGCAGGCCCTGGGAGGCAGTGTAGGTGGTGGTAAGGGCGCCGGCGGCCAGGGAGCCGTGGACAGCGCCGGCGGCACCGGCCTCAGACTGCATCTCGGTGACCTTCACCGTCTGGCCGAAGATATTCTTCACGCCGGCGGTAGCCATCTTGTCGGTCTCCTCGGCCATGTTGGACGAGGGGGTGATGGGGTAGATTGCGGCAACGTCGGTAAAGGCGTAAGATACGTGCGCCGCGGCCGAGTTGCCGTCCATGGTTTTCCATTTTCTAGCCATGAAATTGTTTCCTCCTTTTCGTTGGTAGACGAAAAATCACACGGGCCTATACATTATAATTTAATTATAGACCGTCGGCAGACGCCAACGCTTGTCTGCACCCAGCAGACAGCCGTTCCAAAACCGGCTTTTACACACGACAAACGCCGGCCCGCGCGACCACAAAACCGAATAACCAAAACACTCCGATTGAATAGTCGCTTAAGCCAGCACAATTCAGCCTGCAAACGCCGTCCATAAAGACCGGTTTCAGCTTGCAATTTATAGTAGCACCTTTACCGTCATAAGTAAAGTGCAAAAACATAGAAATTAGGCTTTTTTCGCGCCTTTTTTTAGAGGAAGATTTCTTAGAACAAATTTTGTTTCCGAAAACACCCGTTTTTGCCCTCAATTTCCTACTCCGGGCCAAATTTGCCGCAGACGGCTCCACCACTGCCCTTTCACGCCGCCGGAGATGGTCTCAGAAGCCTGCATAGGCTTTGACAAACGTCCCTAAAACAGATATTATGGTATGTATGTAAAATCTGTTTTCCGGCAACCTTTCCGTGGGAAACAGAAATTTAGACAGCGGGTAATCCGCGGGAGGAGTTTTGTACACATGGACGACCCTGGGCCTGGTAATTTAATTGTAAAACTGGTTGTTCTTTTGATCCTGATTCTGGTCAACGCATTTTTCGCCATGAGCGAAATCGCCGTCATTTCCCTAAACGACGCCAAACTGCGTAAGATGGCGGAGGAGGGACATAAAAAAGCACAAAAAGTGTTGCGGCTTACCAAGGATTCCTCAGCCTTTTTGTCTACTATCCAAATCGGCGTAACCCTGGCCGGCTTTCTGACCTCCGCGTCGGCTGCGGAAAACTTTTCCGATCCCCTGGCGACGACCTTGGCCGGCTGGTTCCATATTACCGACGGCGCCGCTCTTTCTGCGCTGAACGTAGTCTCCCTGGTTGTAGTGACCATCATCATCTCCTACTTTTCCCTGGTATTGGGCGAACTGGTACCCAAGCGTATCGCCATGCAGCGGGCCGAAGCGGTTTCCTTCAGGGTCGTGGGAGTTCTCCTGGGCGTTAAGGCGATTATGCGTCCGTTCATCTGGTTTTTATCTATTTCCACCAACCTTGTGGGCCGCCTATTCGGGGTGGATCCCAACGGCGGGCAGGAAGCGGTAACCGAGGAAGAAATCCGCATGATGGTGGACGCCGGCGAGGAAACCGGCGTTTTGGAAGAAAGCCAAAAGGATATGATCAACAACATCTTCGAGTTCGACGATATCGACGCCTCCGACGTCATGACCCACCGCACCGATATCGAGGCCGTGGAGGTCGACGACTCGGTAGAGGATGTGCTGACGGTAGCCATCAACGACGGCTTCTCCCGCATCCCCGTATATGAAGAGGAGCTGGACAATATCAAGGGCATCCTATATGTCAAGGATCTGCTGTCCTATGTGGGCAAGGAGGCGAGCTCGGTTAAGCTGCGGGATTTGATGCGGCCGGCCGTCTTCGTGCCCGAGAGCAAAAAATGCCGCGACCTTTTCTCTGAGATGACCGAAAAACATCTGCACATGGTCATTGTATCCGACGAATACGGCGGGACGGCGGGGCTGGTTACCATCGAGGACCTGCTGGAATCTATTGTAGGCAATATCCAGGATGAATTCGACAATGAAGATGAGGAGTTTCAGAAGCTGGACGAAGATACCTTTACCATCGACGGCACAGCCGATATCGAAGAGGTGGAGGAGCTGTTGGACGTCACCCTGCCCGAGGGAGATTATGATACGGTGGGCGGTATGATCATGGCCGAGATCGGCCGGATTCCCGACCCCGGGGAGCATCCGTCCATGGAGGCCGGCGGCTTCCGTTTTACCGTACAAGAGGTAGCGGACCGGCGCATCGAGCGGGTAAAAATCGAGCGCCTGCCCCAGCCGGCACCCGAGCCAGAGGACGACAGCTCTCGAAAACCTGATAAAAAGAAATCTGAATAATTTCATTCCTGTCCATGGACCCTATCCGCAGGCAGATAGGGTCCGTTTTACATATGGCGGTCAGTCGCAACATCCTGACCTAAAACAAAACTACGGAGGAATGTTCTATGCAAAAAACACGGTATCCTGTCAAGGAGAAGCCTGTCCTGTTTCTGGTACGCAGCGCGATCATCGCGGCCCTGTACGTGGCCCTGACCTACGCCGGCGCGCCTCTGGCATACGGCGGCGTCCAGTTCCGCATATCCGAGGCCTTGACCATTTTGCCGGTCTTCACGCCGGCAGCCGTCCCCGGACTGACCATCGGTTGTTTTTTAGGCAATCTGGGCAGTCCCCTGGGCGTCCCTGACATTATATGCGGTACCCTGGCCACCCTGCTGGCCGCCCTTATGGTGCGTCTGACGGCCGGGATCACCCTGCGCGGTTTTCCTGTATTGGCTCCCCTCTTCCCCGTGGTGTGCAACGGGGTCATCGTAGGGGCCGAACTAGCCATCCTGACCCTGCCGGAGGGCTTTACCTTTTGGGGCTTTCTCACCATGGCCGGCGGCGTAGCGCTGGGAGAAATGGTCGTCTGTGGAATTTTGGGCAGCCTTCTTTGGCTGGCCGTTCAAAAATCCGGCCGGGCCGCTTTTCTATTTGGGCCGGGAGTCGCCCTGCGATAGACTTTTCCGGATAAATAGCTGCACCTCCTTCTTCCCGACCATGCCTGCACCCGGCGGGAGAAGGAGGTTCTTTTATGCTTTCAGGGAATCTATTATATGTGACCTATGGTCGGCTTTCCAGCAGACCACACAAAGCTTTTGGCAGACATGGGATCCTACCGCCTCAGAGCCGAAGTTTCCAAAAAGCCGATCGGCGGGTAAAAGGAGCGACGACAGGTCATGGAATGCACAACAGCCCGGCGGATGGAGTCCGCCGGGCTGTTTTTATACTTGACCGTATGCCTTAATCCTCATCCGCATACTCGTCTTTCCCGCAGCAGCGCTTGTACTTTTTACCGCTTCCGCAGGGACAGGGCGCGTTTTTGGGGATCTTCCCCTTGCCTTTAACCGTCTTGGCGTCGGGAATGCTGCCGTCGCCGCCGGAGGAGCCGGTCTCCTTTGCCACCTGCTCACGCTTGACCTCCTCGTTGGTGCGCAGCTGGACGCTCAGGATCATCCGGCTGGTCTGCTCCCGAATGGAGGCGGTCATGGCGTTGAACATGTCGTAGCCCTCGTTGCGGTATTCCACAACCGGATTATGCTGCCCGTAGGCCCGCAGGTGAATGCCCCGCCGCAGCTCATCCATGGCGTCGATGTGGTCCATCCAGTGCGAGTCCACATTGCGCAGCAGAATCACCCGCTCCAGCTCCCGCATGACCTCCTCGCCGTACTTCTGCTCCTTAAATTCGTACAGCTTACGGGTGCGGTCCTTTAAGAAGTCGGCGATCTCATCTTTGGAGGTGTTCCCCAGCTCCTCGGAGGTGTATTTAAAATCGTCGGGCGTGGTGAGCCAACCCATAAAATAGCTCCGCAGGCCGTCCAGATTCCACTCGTCATGGATCTCCTCGGATAAATAGCGGGTGCAGGCCTCGTCGATGGTCTCGTCGATCATGCCCAGAATGGAGTCCTTGACGTTCTCGCCGTCCAACACCTTATCCCGCTGGGCGTAGATCAGCTCGCGCTGCTTGGTCATGACGTCGTCGTATTCCAGCACGCTCTTGCGCTGGGCGAAGTTGCGCCCCTCAACCTTTTGCTGGGCGCTTTCAATGGATTTGGTAAGCATGCCCATCTCCAGGGGGGTGTCCTCATCCACCTTCAGGGTCTCCATCAGGTTAAAGATACGCTCGCCGCCGAAGAGGCGCATCAGGTCGTCCTCCAGGGAAATATAGAACCGGGTGCAGCCCGGATCGCCCTGTCGACCGGCGCGGCCGCGAAGCTGGTTGTCAATCCGTCGGGATTCATGCCGCTCGGTGCCCAGGATACACAGGCCCCCCGCCTCCCGGACCTTTTCCGCCTCAGGGGCCACCTCAGCCTTGAACTTGGCGTTGAGCTCGGCGAAAAGCTCTCTGGCCGCGATAATATCCTGATCCTCGGTCTCACCATAGCCGGTGGCCTCGTTAATCATCACATCGCTGTAGCCCTGGTGCCGCATCTCGGCCTTGGCCAGGTATTCCGCGTTACCGCCCAGCATGATATCGGTACCGCGTCCGGCCATGTTGGTAGCAATGGTGACAGCGCCGTACTTGCCGGCCTGAGCCACGATCTCGGCTTCCTTTTCGTGATGCTTGGCGTTGAGCACACTGTGCTTAATGCCCCGGGCCTTGAGCAGCTTACTGAGGATTTCCGACTTCTCAATGGTCACGGTACCCACCAGCACCGGCTGGCCCTTTTCGTGCCGCTCCACAATATCCTCGATAACCGCGCGGAACTTGGCCATCTCGGTTTTATAGATCACGTCGGGCAGGTCCTTACGGGCCACCGGCTTGTTGGTGGGTATCTCCACCACATCCAGCTTATAGATCTCCTGGAATTCCCGTTCCTCGGTCATGGCCGTACCGGTCATGCCGGCCAGCTTGTCGTACAAGCGGAAAAAGTTCTGGAAGGTAATGGTGGCCAGGGTCTTGGATTCATGCTCGACCTTGACCCCTTCCTTGGCCTCGATGGCCTGGTGCAGGCCCTCGTTGTACCGCCGACCGAACATCAGGCGGCCGGTAAACTCGTCGACGATGACCACCTCGCCGTCCTTGACCACATAGTCCACGTCCCGCTTCATGATGCCGTTGGCCCGGATGGCCTGGTTGATATGGTGGGCGATGGTGATGTTCTCCGCGTCGTTTAAGTTTTCAATGCCGAAATATTCCTCGGCCTTCTTGACGCCCTGGGGCGTCAGGGTGGCCGTCTTGGCCTTTTCATCTACCACATAGTCCCCGTCGTACTTCTGGTCCTCGTCCTCCTTGTCGTTCATCTCCCGGACCCGGTTGACGGTCAGACTCTTGGCAAACTGGTCGGCCCGGTCGTACAGGTCGGTGGACTTGTCCCCCTGGCCGGAGATGATCAGCGGGGTGCGGGCCTCGTCGATGAGGATGGAGTCCACCTCATCCACGATGGCGTAGTTGTGACCGCGCTGCACCTTGTTATTTTTATATATGACCATGTTGTCCCGCAGGTAGTCGAAGCCCAACTCATTGTTGGTGGCATAGGTGATGTCCGCGTTGTAGGCTTCCTTTTTCTCGTCGTTTTCCATTCCATGGACGATCAGGCCCACCTTCAGCCCCAGGAACCGATAGACCTTGCCCATCCACTCCGAGTCGCGGCGGGCCAGGTAGTCGTTGACCGTGACAATATGCACGCCCTTGCCCGTCAGGGCGTTAAGGTAGGCGGGCAGGGTGGCCACCAGGGTCTTGCCCTCACCTGTGCGCATCTCGGCGATACGGCCCTGGTGCAGGATAATGCCGCCCAAGACCTGCACGGGAAAATGCTTCATGCCCAGTACCCGCCAGGAGGCCTCCCGACAGACGGCAAAGGCGTCGGGCAGGATGGTATCCAGGGACTCGCCCATCTGTAACCGATCCTTGAGGAGATCGGTCTGCTCCCGCAGCTCGGCGTCGCTCATTTTTTCATACTTGGATTCCAGTTCCAGCACCCTTTTTTGCAGCGGAAGGATCCGCTTGATTTCCTTGGCGCTGTAGTTGCCGAAAATCTTCTGAATAATACCCATATATCCGCACTCTTTCCGGCCGCCTCACCGGCAGCCTGTGTGATATTTCCCCCTGCGCCTGTACGGAACCCAGGGGCCCAGCGGCGGCGCCGCCGGGCGGAGTCTTTTCAGATCCCCGTTTATGCGATCCGTTGCAGGCTGCGCCGACATACATCTATCAAGCACAACCGCCCACAAACCACGAATCAAAACCATTATAACACAATCGTGAAAAAAAGAAAGCACTTATTTATGTAGGATGATCAGAATGGTTGCCTTTTCTCCCACGACGTACTATAATAATGCTTGTATCCCCTCGACTGCCGGCGCATATGTCGGTCGGCGGAACTATCTGCTAAGGGAGGCATCTGCATGCATATAATCTCCATCCTTTGCTTGATCCTGTTGGTTCCCTATGTGGTAATAGCCCTGGCCTTTATGCCAAAGGGTAGAGGCAAGCAGCTGTTTAATATGGTATACTCCGCGCTGGCCCTAGGCGGCGTGGGCGGCCTCGTATACGTCCTTTGTCGACAGATGGTGGCGGAGACCGCCAAATACCCATACGTCCGCGCTGATATACTGGATACCATTCTCGCCTGTCTTTTCCTGATGATCCCCGTAATCATGGGACTGGTTATCTTAAATATGGTCCTCAAAAGGCCGAAAAACGGCCTGTTGTTCTTTATCGCGGCCGGCCTTGCCGTGGCCGACGGCGTTGGGGTTATCCTTTACTCCCTCTTTACCGACTCGGAATTATTCACCACCCTGCCCACCGCCATACCTACCGCGGCCATTCTGGTTCCCCTGTTATGCGCCCTGGCCGCCGGCGGCCTGCTCCCCTTTGAGGGAAAGCTGGGCCGAGCCGTTCACTGGACGGTGCAGTCGGTGCTCTTCCTGGCTGTGGGAGGGCTAATCGGATACGGCAGTTACGCCCTGTATTCTCTTTACGGTTATTGGGACATTTCCCTGCTTCGTTTTACCCCCCTGGCCCTGGCGGCACTGGTGGTGCCGGGGATCCCGCTGCTCCTCTTTTTCTATGACATGGTCAAGCGTTCCGACCGGCCGGCGCGACTCTCCCGCAAACAGCGGCGGGCGGCGCGACTGGCATCCAAGGCAAAAACAGACGCATAACATCGCCCGCCTAAACAGTTGGGCGGCCGATTCTATCAGTCTACAAAACCGGCAGACGGACAACGCGCGTCCATCTGCCGGTTTTTATATTTACTTCTCTTCTCCCTGATGCCGCAGCAGCACGTCCATGCATTCCAGCACAATCCGTCGCTGGCGGTGGTCCAGTCGGGCATATTTATCCAACAGCTCCCCCTGCAGGTAATCGCCCTTTGCGGGGGCCGTGCCGCTGACCAGCTCTCCCATATCGCACCCCAGCTCCACCGCTATCTCGGACAACCGGTCCAGGCTGACCTTAGAGTAACCCCGCTCGATCTGGCTGACATACCCTACCGATACGCCAATGCGCTCGGCCATCTGCTCCTGGGTCATTCCCCTCTGTCGCCGCGCCCGCTGGATCCTGCCCCCGATCTGCTTAAAATCCACATACATACTATCACCCTTACTTATTATTGATAGTGATAGCTCTATTTATAAAGATAGTTATATCTATAATTATAGTTATTACTGTTGATTTTTGCGAAAAAGCATATTATAATAGGGCCAGGGGGAATGGCCATGGGGGATACCAAAGC
>DXVY01000041.1 GCA_019417145.1 Clostridiales bacterium | reverse complement strand
CCCCCTACTCACCTGTATCCTCTCCGCCTCCCAGTTCTTCACCGTTCCGCCATGTACGCCCATAAGCCTGCCAAATTCATTTTGCGTCATGCCCATGCCCTTGCGGATTGCCCGTATTTGCTTGCCCTGCCCCTCGAACAGAAACCGGCTGTAATCGTCCAGTATCAATTCCTGCGGGTCTATTCCGAACAACTCAGCAATCTTTATCAGGTTGTCAATGGGGATGAAATCGTCCGTTTCTTCATATCGTGCATAGGTTACTCGGTCTATCCCTATATGCCTTGCTACATCACGTTGTAGCAGGGCTTTTTTATACCGATAATACCGAAGCTTGTCCGCTACGGTGGGGATTTTGGACGGATCTGGGTATCGGAGATTGAACTTTTCCGCCTCGGTGAGCGAGTGAGGCTGTAGGAAGCGGATCCGTTCCACATACAAGGGCGCGAAGATATACCCGGTCTTGGTTTGTCTTGCCAGCATCCACCAGTTGTCGCTGATTTTGTACCAAGGACGCCAAATCCTTGAAAAGGGAGCGCGTTTTGCCTCCTTTGAGTCAAAAAGAGCCGCTAAGAGGGTATTGGTTTTTCAATGCACCTGGCGGCATAGGTGGCCAACCGAATTCCCTTGCTGCTGTTAAAGGTGGAAACGGCCTTGATCAGGCCGATGGTGCCGATGGATATCAGGTCGTCCTGCTCCACCGGGCCGCTGTAGTACTTCTTTACGATATGGGCCACCAGGCGCAGGTTATGTTCAATCAGGGCGCTGCGGGCCGCTTCACTCCCCGCTTCCATCTGCAACACCAGCCGTTTCTCCTCCTCGGCCGACAACGGCTGTGGAAAGGAGCCCGCATTGGTCACATGTAGTACAAAGTACGCTAAATGGGACAACAGATATCCAAATAATGAAGCCAGCACAGCGCAGCCCTCCTTTTCGGCGATGCGGCCCCTATCCTCGTTGGGATGGATGAAATCGGCCGCATAGTTTATCCTATGCCGCGCCCGTCAGACGCGTGCCTGTCTTATAAAAACTTTTTCGATTAAAAAGTTTCCTTTTAGGGCATAAAGGGAAAAAGGGGCCTGCCGCCATTTGGCGACAGGCCCCCTTTCCAAGCAAAAAGAGCTTCTCTTTCCCGCGCCCTTGCCCGATGGATAACGCCCGCGGCCTGGATGTGCGCAAGGTCGTGCGTCCCGTTTCGGCAAGGGTCGGGGAATGGAAGCGCCGCCCGATTCCTGACCGAATGACGGGCGACATGGCAATTTGTGTGCAGTGCTATAATAGCAAATGCCGCTGAAAGCTGCAACTAACTGTCAGAACGTAGGCGCCATAACTTTTTTGCCGCATATCCTTGCTCCCCGGATGCAGAAAATGCGGCGGGGTCGCGGCCCTTTCCTACCGCAGCCCCGTCTGGGCGGGTCGATCCAGCAGGCGGCCGGTATAGTCAAAACGGGAGCCGTGACAGGGGCAGTCCCAGCTTTTTTCATCCGGGTTCCACTCCAGCTGACAGCCCAGATGCGGACATTTGACCGACACCAGAAAAACACGCCCCTGCTGGTCCTTATAGGCGCCCACCTTCTCCCCATCATATTCCACCACGCCGCCGTGGCCCACGGGCAGCGCGTCCAGTTCCGCCCGGCCGGGGGTGAATACCCGGCGGGACAAATCCCTTACCGCATGGAGCCCGTCGGCAAGAAAGGCCTTGGCCGACGCGGAGGGGGTGAACCGGCCGGGATCGAATACCTCGCGATCAGGGTTTTCCTTGCCTATCAGCAGGTCCCGCAGAATCATGGCCGCTACCATGGAGCCGGTCATACCCCACTTCCCGAATCCGGTGGCCACATACCAATAGGGCGCGGCGGGGGAAAAGTGGCCGATATAGGGCGCGCCGTCCAAGGTCATGCAGTCCTGGGCCGACCAGCGGGCGACCTGACGGCTCTCGGGCCAAAGGGACGCCGCCTGCCGCTCCAGCATCTCATATTTTCCTCCTCCGCGGTTCTCCCCCGTTCGGTGGCCTCCGCCGCCCAGCAGCAGGGTATCCTCCCAGCTGCGGAAGGAAAGGCCGTCCGGGTCCACCCCCAAATACATGCCCTGCAGCCGGGGGCCCTTCTCCAGGGCCAGGCAATAGCTCCGCGCCTGGTGCATGCGCATGAAGAAATAGCCTGGAGCGTTTATAAAGGGATAGTGGCAGGCGAAGACCACCCGTCTGGCCTCCACCTCTCCTTCCGGCGTATAGAGCCTGGTTCCCTCTACCCGCTCCACCGGGCTTTGCTCATAAATGGGCAGCTCCTCCGCCAGGGCGCGGAGAAAGAGCAGGGGATGAAACCGGGCCTGGTTATCAAAGCGCAGGGCGGCCGACACCTTGATGGGCAGCTCGGTCTCATGGGTGAGCACGGCCGGGACGCCCGCCTTCTCGGCCGCCTCCCGCTCCCGCCGGAGGGTCTCGGCTCCGGCCTCGGTCTGCGCATAGAGCCAGGCCGGCAGCCGGGTGAACTGGCAGTCGATCCCCTTTTCCTCTATGATGCGGGCGTATTCCTCTACGGCCTGCTGGTTCATGCGGGCGTACTGCCCGGCGGCCTGCGCGCCCTGCCCGTCCAGCAGCCTTTGATAGATGGGCCCGTGCTGGGAGGTGATCTTGGCGGTGGTGCGGCCGGTCTGTCCCCCGGCCACCCGGCCGGCTTCCAGCACCACCGTCTCCACGCCGGCCTGCCGCAGCAGCCAGGCCGTGAGGATGCCGGCCATCCCTCCGCCGATAACGGCCGTGTCGGTCTTTATCCCGCCCCGCAAGGCCTCCCGTTCCGGTATTTCCGCTGTTTTCTGCCATATGGATTCCATTCCAAGCGCCCCTTTTTCTCTTGTTTTATTCCGCACTATAGCATGCGCCCTTTTTGTCCCTGTTAAACATAGGAAAAATACCGCCGCGCCCTTGACAAGACGAATAGGGATGTTGTATAGTTAGAAGGTATCATTGTGCCTTGACGCTAGACGCCGTTTCTGAAAGATTGCCGATGCTGCCGGATCGTTTTGCGGCCATACCCGCCGCTTCCGGTCATTTGTCTGCACCGGTCGTTCTGGGGGACCGGCGGGCGCGGGGCGCTTACCATGGGATCTGCTTTTTGCAGAGCATTTCATGCAAATATTTTCTGACCACCCGTTTTCGGGTCAAGGCCATACGGACAGCCGGGTCAACTGCCGATCGGCGGCCGCGCGCCGCCATTATTGATTGAGCGCAAAGCTCAACTTTATAAGTTGGTTACTTTATAACCGGTACGCGAGGGAAGCGTGCATCAACTTGTAAAACGGTCAATAAGAGTAGTAAAAGTAAGTATTTGCTATATAGACTCTGCATATTAAAGCGCATGCCCGCTTGACGGGGCGGTCCTTTGTCCCTGCGGTTCTCCGTCCGCGCTTTTTCTATGATATTTGACCTTTTATAGGCAATGTGCGCTATTGCACATTGCTTTTTTATTTTGTCGCGCCGCTGTACGGCGGCCGGCGCGGGAAAGGGAGAGACGAATATGGGGGAGAAATTAAAGCTGTATGGGTTCAACAACCTGACCAAGTCCCTAAGCTTCAACATATACGACGTCTGCTACGCCAAGACGGCCAGGGAACAGCGGGATTACATCGCCTATATCGACGAGCAGTACAATTCCGAGCGGCTGACCAATATCCTGACCACCCTGACCGACATGATCGGCGCCAAGGTCTTAAACATCGCCCGGCAGGACTATGATCCTCAGGGCGCGTCGGTGACCATCCTCATCGCCGAGGGATCCATGGTGCCGGCGGGCGAGACCCAATTGGCCCACCTGGATAAAAGTCATGTGACGGTACACACCTATCCGGAATATCATCCGGAAACCTGCCTTGCCACCTTCCGGGTGGACATCGACGTGGCCACCTGCGGGGAGATCACCCCCCTTTCCACCTTGGACTACCTCATCGGCTCCTTTGATTCGGATATCATCGCCATGGACTACCGGGTGCGGGGCTTTACCAGGGACGTGGGCGGCAAAAAGCTGTTTATGGACCGCAAGGTGGTCTCTATCCAGGACTATATCGCCGACGAGACCCTCCGCCGGTACGACGCGGTGGATATCAACGTCTACGAGGCCAACCTGTTCCACACCAAGATGATGGTCAAGGAGATCGACCTGCAAAACTATCTGTTTAATACCGATGTATACGAACTGCCGCCCAAATCCCGGCTGGAAATCATGCAGAACCTGCGCCGGGAGATGATCGAGATTTTCAGCGGCCGGAACATCTACTAAAGGAGGGGCGGCCATGGGAAATGTAAAGCAGGACCGGGCGCCCATCTATGAGGCCCTGGCCGCGTTCCAGAAAAAGCGGGTGGTTCCCTTCGATGTGCCCGGCCATAAGCGGGGGCGGGGCAATCCGGAGCTCACCGCCCTTTTGGGAGAAAAATGCGTGAGCATGGACGTCAACTCCATGAAGCCGCTGGACAACCTCTGCCATCCCATTTCGGTCATTAAAGAGGCCGAGGAGCTGGCCGCCGAGGCCTTCGGCGCCGCCCACGCCTTTCTCATGGTGGGAGGCACCACCTCGGCCGTCCAGAGCATGATCCTGTCGGTGGCCGGCAGAGGGGATAAGATCATCCTGCCCCGCAACGTCCATCGCAGCGTCATGGGGGCCATGGTGCTCTGCGGCGCGGTGCCGGTCTATGTCAACCCCGAATGCGACCACCGGTTAGGCATTCCCTTAGGCATGCGGGTGGAGGCGGTGGAGCGGGCCATCCGGGCCAATCCCGACGCCAAGGCCGTTTTGGTGAACAACCCCACCTATTACGGCGTCTGCTCCGATCTGCGGACCATTGTGGGGCTGGCCCATGAGGCCGGCATGCGCTGCCTGGTGGACGAGGCCCACGGCACCCATTTCTATTTCGGAGAGGGGCTGCCGGTATCGGCCATGGCGGCCGGGGCGGATATGGCGGCGGTCTCCATGCATAAATCCGGGGGCAGCCTGACCCAGAGCTCCCTTCTGCTGGCCGGCCCCGCCATGTCCGAGGGGCATGTGCGTCAGATCATCAACCTGACCCAGACCACCTCCGGCTCCTATCTGCTCCTTTCCAGCCTGGATATTTCCCGGCGGAACCTGGCCCTGCGGGGGAAGGAGGCCTTCAGCCGGGTGGCGGCCATGGCCCGGTACGCCAGGGAAGAGATCAACCTGATCGGCGGCTACTACGCCTTTGGGAGCGAGCTTATAAACGGGGACAGCGTTTTTGATTTCGACACCACCAAGCTGTCGGTCAACACCCTGGACGTGGGACTGGCCGGCATCGAGGTCTATGACCTTTTACGGGACGAATACGATATCCAAATTGAGTTCGGCGACCTGGGCAATATTTTAGCCTACCTCTCCATCGGCGACCGGGAACGGGAATTGGAGCGGCTGGTCAGCGCCCTGTCCGAGATCCGCCGGCGGTTCGGCGGCGCGGGCGGCGGCTTGATGAAGCAGGAGTATATTGATCCGGTGGTGGCCGTGTCCCCCCAGACCGCCTTTTACGCCGAGAAGGAATCCCTGCCCATCGAGGAGACGGCCGGCCGCATATGCAGCGAATTCGTCATGTGCTACCCGCCGGGCATCCCCATTTTGGCCCCCGGCGAGCGGATCACCACCGACATTCTGCATTATATCGCCTACGCCAAGGAAAAAGGCTGCTCCATGACCGGGCCGGAGGACCCGGGGATTGAACGACTGAACGTTTTGAAGGGAGGGGTATAAAAATGGATTTCTGGTTTTCGGAAAAGCAGACCCCCAACGTCAAGCTGTCCATCCGGGTGGACAAGCAGCTTTTCAGCGGACAGAGCGATTTCCAACGCATCGACGTCTTCCAGTCCCCGGAATTCGGCCGGTTTCTCACCCTGGACGGCTATATGATGCTCACCGAAAAGGACGAGTTCATCTATCATGAAATGATTACCCATGTGCCCATGGCGGTCCACCCCAATGTGCAGAACGTGTTGGTCATCGGCGCGGGGGACGGCGGGGTTATAAGGGAGCTTGTCCGCTATCCGGAGATCGAGCACATCGACATGGTGGAGATCGATCCCATGGTGGTAGAGGTCTGCAAAAAGTACCTGCCGGGTACTGCCTGCTGTTTAGACGATCCCCGTCTCTCCATCCACTACGCCGACGGACTGCGGTTTATCCGGGCCTGCGAGAACCGGTACGATCTGATCATCGTGGACTCCACCGACCCCTTCGGCCCCGGCGAGGGGCTGTTCACCCGGGAGTTTTACGGCAACTGCTACAAGGCCCTTAGAGAGGACGGTATCATGGTCAACCAGCATGAGAGCCCCTTCTACGAGGAGGACCGGGAGGCCTGCCAGCGGGCCCATAAACGGATTGTGGAGTCCTTCCCCATCAGCCGGGTCTATCAGGCCCACATCCCCACCTACCCCTCCGGGCACTGGCTGTTCGGCTTTGCCTCCAAAAAATATCATCCGCTCAAAAACCTGGACGCGCCCCGCTGGAACCATCGGGGCCTTGTCTGCCATTACTACACCACCACCCTGCACAAGGGGGCCTTTTACATCCCCGCCTATGTAGAGGAGCTGTTACAACATGTTGAAAATCAACGCTGAGACCTTTTTATGCTGCGACGCCGACCTCCAGTCGGCCGACACCGTCCTCTTCGGCGCGCCCTTTGATTCCACCACCTCCTACCGCCCGGGGACCCGGTTCGGCAGCGGGGCCATCCGGCGGGAATCCTTCGGCATCGAAAGCTACAGTCCCTATCAGGACAAGGATCTGGAGGATGCGGCCGTCCTGGACCTGGGCGATCTGGAGCTCTGCTTCGGGGATACGGAGAAGGCCCTGGGCCAGATCGAGGACCGCGCCCGGGAGATTCTGGATGCCGGCAAGCGCCCCTTTATGCTGGGCGGCGAGCATCTGGTCACCCTGGGCGCCTTCCGGGCGGTATACGAAAAATACCCGGAGGCGCGCATCCTGCATTTCGACGCCCACGCCGATCTCCGGGAGGATTATCTCGGCGCCAAATTGTCCCACGCCTGCGTGCTGCGCCGGTGCTGGGAGCTTGTGGGCGACGGGCGCATCTTCCAGTTCGGCATACGGTCGGGCGACCGGGCGGAATTTCGGTTTGCACAGCGGCATGTGCTAATGCATCGGTTTGATTTAAACGGGCTTCAAGAAACGGTGGAGGCGCTGCGGGGCCTGCCGGTTTACTTTACCCTGGATCTGGACGTGCTGGATCCCTCGGTCTTTCCGGGCACCGGCACCCCCGAGCCGGGAGGCGTGGATTTCGACGCCCTGCGCCGGGCGGTTACCCTTGTGTGCCACAAGCTGAACATTGTGGGCTGCGACGTAAACGAATTGAGCCCGCCCTACGATCCCAGCGGCATATCCACCATGGCGGCCTGTAAAATCGTGCGGGAAATGCTGCTCGCCCTAGAAGGGTAAGACGGCGCGTTACAGCCGGAATGCATGACAAAGGCCGGGCAGGCCGCTGTCATTTCAATAAAGAAACAGGAGGAACGATAATATGGGTAAAGCGCTTATTATCGGCTGCGGCGGCGTGGCCTCGGTGGCCATTCACAAATGCTGCCAGAACAGCGAGGTTTTTGAGGAGATCTGCATCGCCAGCCGTACGGTGTCCAAATGCGACGCCTTGAAGGAAAAGCTGGAGGGCACGACCAAGACCAAGATTACCACCGCGCAGGTGGACGCCAACAAGGTGGAGCAGCTCATCGCCCTCATACAAAAGGAAAAGCCCGACGTGGTGCTCAACCTGGCCCTGCCCTATCAGGACCTGACCATCATGGAGGCCTGTCTCGCCACCAAGACCCACTATATCGACACGGCCAACTATGAACCGGAGGATACGGCCAAGTTTGAATATTCCTGGCAGTGGGCCTACCGGCAGCGGTTTGAGGAGGCCGGCATCACCGCCCTTCTGGGTAGCGGCTTCGACCCCGGCGTCACCGGCGTATTCTCGGCCTACGCCTTAAAGCATCATTTTGACGAGATCCATTATATCGATATTCTGGACTGCAACGGCGGCGACCACGGCTATCCCTTCGCCACCAACTTTAACCCGGAAATCAATATCCGGGAGGTCTCGGCCAAGGGCTCCTACTGGGAGGACGGGCACTGGGTGGAGACCGAGCCCATGGAGATTAAGAGGGTCTACAACTTCGAGGGCGTGGGGGAAAAGGACATGTACCTGCTCCATCACGAGGAGATTGAAAGCCTGGCCCTGAACATCCCTGGCATCAAGCGCATCCGCTTTTTTATGACCTTCGGCCAGAGTTATTTGACCCACCTAAAATGTCTGGAAAACGTGGGCATGACCTCTATTGAGCCCATCCTGTACGAAGGGAAGGAAATCATCCCTCTTCAGTTCCTGAAGGCCGTCCTGCCCGATCCCTCCACCCTGGGCCCCCGCACCAAAGGCAAGACCAACATCGGTTGCATCTTTAGGGGCAAGAAGGACGGCAAGGATAAAACCTATTATCTCTACAACATCTGCGACCACGAGGCCTGCTATAAAGAAGTGGGCTCCCAGGCCGTGGCCTACACCACCGGCGTGCCGGCCATGATCGGCGCCATGATGGTTATGACCGGCAAATGGAATACCCCCGGCGTCCACAATATCGAGGAATTTGATCCCGATCCCTTCATGGAGGCGCTGAACAGGTGGGGTCTTCCCTGGCGGGAGGACTTTAACCCGGTGTTGGTGGACTGATGGGCGATAGGATCAACACCCCCTACTTTGTGGTAGACGAGGGGCTTTTAACCCGCAATCTGGAAATCCTGCGGGATGTGGCGGCCCGTTCGGGGGCCAAGATTCTTCTGGCCCAAAAGGCCTTCTCCATGTTTTATGCCTATCCCCTTATCTCCCGATACCTATCCGGCACCACGGCCAGCGGCCTATATGAAGCCCGCTTAGGCAGGGAGCATTTCGGGGGGGAGACCCACGTCTTTTCTCCCGCCTACCGGGAGGAGGAATTCCAGAAGCTCCTTGTATACGCCGACCATTTTGTCTTCAACTCTCCCACGCAGGTGAGAAAATACGCGCCCCGGGCAAGAGAGGCGGGCAAATCCACCGGACTGCGGGTGAACCCGGAATGCTCCACCCAGGAGGGCCACGCCATCTACGACCCCTGCGCCCCCGGATCCCGGCTGGGAACCACCCTGGAAAATTTCGATCCGGCCCTTCTCCCCCTTTTGGACGGGCTGCATTTTCACACCCTCTGCGAGCAGAACGCCGATGCGCTGGCAACCACCGCCGCGGCCTTTGAGGAGAAATTCGGCGGATATCTACAGGGGATGAAGTGGCTGAACCTGGGCGGCGGGCATCACATCACCCGGCCGGATTACGATATAGAAAAGTTGATTGCCATTGTAAAGCATTTTAAGGATACCTACGGGGTAGAGGTCTATTTAGAGCCGGGAGAGGCGGTGGTGCTCCATGCCGGGTTCCTTGTCTCCCAGGTGCTGGAAATCGTGCGCAACGGCATGGAAATCGCCATTCTGGACGCCTCGGCCGCCTGTCACATGCCCGATGTGCTGGAAATGCCCTACCGCCCCCCTGTGCAAAACAGCGGACAGCCGGGGGAAAGGGCTTATACCTACCGTCTGGCCGGCCCTACCTGCCTGGCCGGCGACATCATCGGCGACTATTCCTTTGACCATCCCCTGCGCGAGGGCGATCGGGTTCTATTGGAAGACATGGCCCTGTACACCATGGTCAAGACCAACACCTTCAACGGCATGCCCCTGCCCGCCCTCGTCTGGCGGGACAAAGAGGGCACGGAAACCCTTATAAAGGCCTTTGGCTACGAGGATTTTAAAGGGCGTTTATCCTAAAGCGGACGCCGTCATATAAAAAGGACGCCTATAGGCGTCCTTTTTTCATCGCTATTCGGCCTTAGAAAGCATCCTTTCCTGGATCAGCTCGGCAATCGAACCGCAGACCCTGCCCACCATTTTCTGGATCTCCGGCGACGCGGAGGCCACCACGTAGCCGCCAAATGCCTCCAGCATGCCCACGTCGTTATAG
>DXVY01000040.1 GCA_019417145.1 Clostridiales bacterium | reverse complement strand
GTCTGATAGGGGTTACGAAAGGTCACCAAGCCGTTGATCGCATCTTCCAGCGCGGTTATGGCCTCGGCCACCTGATCTAGATCGGGAGAAGTCTGGCTCAGCAGCCGCTCGGCCTGCTCGATGGCCCTATCCAGCACGGCCAGGCTCTCCTCGGTCTTATCCAGGCGGTAGACAGCCTTGGCCTTATCCACAGCCTTTTGCAGGGACGCCTTGGAAATGACCTCCTGGAACTGGAAGGACTTTACGTTACAGACATGCTGCTTATTGCCGCGGAATACGATACAGATATCCTGCTCGCCGGTCAGCACCTTATTCAGCTTGGTGGTCGCATAGGTGTATTTGCTCCAATCCACCCCGCCTGTGGCGGTCTGGGGGATATCCAGGGTGCCCAGCAGCTCTCCCTCCGCATTGCCCAGGCGCACCTCGGCCTTTGCGTCCAGGCCGGTTTCCCAGCCGGAGTAGTTGATGGTCACCGAATCAGAGCCCACATCCCCGAAATCCAGCGCTTTGTAGATGACGTAGGCGCCGTTGGTCACGCCGCCGATATTGGAAGGCTGCCCGCCCTCCTTGTCAATGCCCACGCCGCTGGTCTCGTTGTACTCCCAGGCATGGATAAGCTCGTAGGGATTGCGGATCTCCACCAGGTCCTCGATCGCCTTGTCCAGCCTATCCACCGCGAAATCAACTTCCAGATCGGTAGGCCGCTCCTGGGCACGCACAGCCTTAAGCAGCTCCAGCGCGTCCTCCACCGCCTGATAGGAATCGGCGGTATACAAGGAGCTATCCAGCGCCTCGGCGGCGTCAATCTTGAACTGAATCGGATCCTCGGGCGAGGAGATGCTCAGGTCGTCGATATACGCCGTGAACTCGCCCGTGTCGCCGGCATGGTCGTAGGCAAACATAATTTTGGTAATGTAGGAATTGAGCGCGCATTGGGACAGATCACAGGTAACCGTCACCCATTTGCCCACCTCGCCGTGGCCGGTGCCAGGGTGCATACTCTTACCGTCGGCGTCCAAAGCGTTGCTCCGGTCGCGCAGCGGCAGACCCGTATTGAATTCCATATCCACCGCCGTATAGCGTCCCAGCTCGTTGCCCGCATAGAACTTGTAGCTGAGGGTCATGCCCTCGGTCACCCGAATAGCCTGATTAAGATAAATGGTGAAATAGACGTGGGAGTTGGAAGTGGAATTGTCCTTACCCGAAATCTTGAGCGCATGTGTGCCGGTGGCGGCCTGCTCGGTCACCACCTTGCAGGTATAGTCGGAGGTATTGGAGTTATTGGTGGTATAGTCCTCACGGGGCATCAGTTCGCCCTCTTCAAAGCCGGTGAAAAATTCCTCTCCGGGCTCCACGGACTCCTCTTCCCTTTCGCGCTGGTCATACAGCTCGCTGGCCGTGCGCAGGGTGCGTCCCTCGTCGCTTACGGCCGTGACCGCAAACAGCAGGATATCCTCGTCGTTGGGCAGGGTGATGCTGTCCGCACCGGTCACATCCAGCTCATAGGAGAACATATAAGTGGTGGCGGCATAATTGTCCTGCCCATAGGTATGACGGTGGGTGGTGACCAAAGCGGGGGTCTGCTCCTTGACATAGCCGGTCACACCCTGATTCCGCAGATCCCAGGCGGCGATATTTTCCGCATAATCGGCGATGTTCAGGGTGACATTCTGGGAACCCACCTTAAAGGTGGCGTCCTTGTCTCCCCGCGTGGAAACGGCCAGGATACGCAGCTTGTTGAAGCCGGAGGGGAGCTGGATGGTCTGGCCCGCCGCCTGCACCGCGTTGTTGTCGCCGTCCTTCTTGCTGCCGGTCTTGTAGGGAACGCCGGCGGCCACAAAGGAATCGGGTACCAGCTCGGCGGCATACGCGTCGCCAATCAGGTTGAAGCCGCCGTCGGTCTTGTTGTCATTCCCGGACATGACGTCCACGTTGAAGGGCAGGTCCAGCATCTCGGTCTCCAGGCCGGATCCCTTTACTTCCGCGTTCTTCAAGGTCAGCGCAAAGGTCTTAACGCCGTACTTGCCGATATCAAATACAAGCTTGCCGTCCTTTACGGTGGCGGGGCCGATTTCCTCCTCGGAGGCGTAGACCTCGCGGGCGCTGGCAATGCCATCGCCCAGGGTAAACTCTACATTCTCGGCCGCCTCGCCGGCGCCTTCGTTGAAGCGCACAATGATCTCGTCGCTGCGCTCGGCCTTCTTGACGGCCCGGACCAGGATCCGGTCGTTGCTGATGGAGCCAAAGCTGTAATTAGATCCCAGGGAGCCGGCGTGCGACTCGGTCTGGAAGGCGTTCATGGGCTGGTTGAAGGCCTCGGCCTCCACCTGCACATCCGACTGGCCAAAGCCGCCGTCGTGCCCATAAATGGCGTAGGCGAAACGGTTCTCGCCCATTTCCTGCACGGTCTGGCCGGCCGGTCCGTAATTCTCGTCCGCCCAGGCCTGGGTGTCATTTCCGTGATCGTAATCGCTCTGGGGCGTATGGATCAGGGTAAGCCGCAAGGTGCTGTCGTTGGGCTTATCCATGCCGTATTTGCAGTCGTTGATGATGGAGACGCCATAGCTGCCGTCGGTGGCGGTCATGTCGGCCCATTTCTGCAGGGGCACCTCGGCCTTGTTCTGGCCCGACGTGTCGCTCTGCTGCTTCTCATTGTTTCCACGCTGGATAACGCCCAGGCCCAGGTCGTAGGTGGCCTGGGGATTGGCGGAGGTCAGGTCAAACTCGGCCTTGAGCAGCGTGGCGGTCTCGTTCCAATCCACCACATTGTCCACCGTCACGATCTGGCCCCCGGCGGTCAGACTGACCGTCTGGGTATAGGTGGAATTGTTTTCCGTACGGGTAATTTGCAGGGAGACCCGGGCGGGGCCGTTCTCCACAATCTGCATTTCGGGCGTCCCGCTCACATACCGGTCGGGATCCTTAAAGGCGTAGTCGTCGATATTCAGCTCCCAGGAAGGCCAATAATTATAATTCTCATTGAACAGTCCCAGACGAATGGGCTCGCTCAAAAGCTCCTTGCCGGTTTCCTTATCGGTGATGCTGGAAATGTCGCCGTTGCGGGCGATCTTCACCGTGTATTTGTCGTTGGTCAGGGTGTCTGCGGTCACGGTGAGATTGGTTTCCACCTTGCTGGCCGTGTCGGAGGGCACCACCTGATAGGTGCGATAACCCATGGAAGCCACATCGGCGATAAAGGCGATTTTATAGGTGTTGCCGCTGCGGGAAAGAACCTGGGCGGCCACCTCTTTGCCGGTATCGTCATACACGCGCACATGGGGCAGGTCGGATTTCAGAACGACCTCGGCTTCCACCACATCGCTGCGGCTGGCTGCCACGGGATTGTTGACCACTACCGGCACGCCTTCGTCCACCTGGGTATCCATGACCGACGCCACGCCGGCCACGCCGTTCTGGTACTCGGCGGCAAACTGCTTGATGGCCACCATGTAGTCGTTCCAGCTGCGCTCATAGACATTGCTGTTGGCCGTGCCGGGAAGATCGTCGTGGAACTGGTGGGCGATCACCCGCGTCCAGATTTCTTCAAACAACTCGGTGGGATAATCGGTGGCGCCCATATAGCTGGAGGCCACATTGGCCCGCTCGGCCGCGTCGCCCAGCAGCTCGCTGCGACGGTTCCAGCGCTTAGAGATAGCGCGGGAGGTCAACACGCCGGCGCCGTGCTGCTTTAAGAGCAGTTCCCCTTCGTAGGTGGGCAGCTTGGCCTTATCCGCCTCGCTCATGTTTTTAAACATGTAGTCGGTGGAGGCGAATCGGATGTTGATATTGTCGTCCGCATTGCTCAGGTATTCCTCCTGCAACGCCGCCACGGTGGATTCGCCAGGTCCGCCTCCCCGGTCTCCGCCGGGGCCGTAAATCATGGATATGTAATTAAGCGGGCTTCTTGCCAGCCGGTCCTTGACGTCCCCATTGTTTCGCAGGCCGTCGGAAAAGCCGGAGGTGTACCCGTTATAATTGATATTGGCGATGATGGAATTGCCGTCCGGTCCGGTCCACAGTCCCACGTCAAAGGGCAGTTTCTCCCCCGCAAAGGTATTGCCCCAGGAAAGCTTCTGGGTGGAGAAGCCTAGCAGATTGGAGTGGGCGGCGATGGAGGGCAGGGCATATCCGAACCCAAAACAGTCGGGCAGATATACGTCCTTGCTCCTCTTGCCGAACTCGTCTTCAAAATAGTTGTTGCCGTATAGGAAATTGCGGAAGAGCGCCTCGGGCGAAGGCACGTTCACGTCGCCGTTTTCCAGTCCGCTTCCGGCCACATTCCAGCGTCCCGCCTCCACATACTCCTTGACCTTCTCATACTCTTCCGGATAATATTCCTTCATCAGCTGATAGCGATAGGCGCCCTCAAAATTGAACTGATAATCCGGATACTTCTCCAGAAGGGCAAAATTCTCCCGCAGGGTCTTTGGAATAAAAGTAGAGATGGTTTCCTCCAAGGGCCAGCTCCAAACCGTATCCAAATGGGAAGTGGAGACGGCATACACGGTCTGGGGAGTCGCTGCGGTCACCGAAACCGCCCCCAGAGAGCTGGCCGCCATGATCCCCGCCAGAAAGGCGGCGCCGGCTCTGGCGAACTTCTTCTTCATCTTCTTACCTCCATTTGCAAAGATTCAAAAGCGAGACGAGACCGCCGCAACGCCATTCCGCAACGACCGATTTCGTCAACAGCCACAAAACCTGTGATTGCAGCCGTATACTTCATAGTTATTGTAACAATCTGCACCCATGCTGTCAACTGAATTTCTGAACTTTGTCAAATTACGTCCGCTTCCACGGTCCCGGCCAGCATAAACGCGTAAAAACACCTAATTTTCATTAAATTATGCGACAAAACTTTACCTAGGTCTTGAGAAAACAATAAATCAAAATCCTGGCTGTTATGGATCATGCTCAGCTCCTTCCTTTCCAGCCAGGGCCGCAGGTCGGCCGGCTGCTCAGGGAAATGGGGCCTTTTATAAAAATCCCCCTCCAGCCCAAAATGCGTCTGCCCCTCCGCCTCCTTTTTGGCGGCCTTAAACACCGGCCGGTTTTCCAAGACCAGACGGCGCATCCTATCCATTACCGACGGAGGCATATAGTAACAGCCGCAGCCGTACCGGAAGCCGTCGGGAGAAAACTCAAAGAAAAAGCCCGGCCGCAGGGGATACCGCTTTTTGTCCCGGGTATAGGCCAGCCACATGACCTCCCGATAGAGGGTCTTATCCTTTGTATAGCGGATATCCCGGTTGATATGGGATATCACCTTCCCCACCTGGGGGATGGTTATGATGGCCGGATCGATCGCCTCCATTGTGGGCCCCAGCTCCTGGGCCAATGAACGCATGGGAGCCACCACATACCGCTGATAATCGGCCTTGTGGTCGTGAAACCAGGTCCGGCTGTTTTGCAGGCGATTCTCCATCAAAAATTCCAGGGTTTCCCTTGTTATGGGCATTTTCCTGCCTCCTTCTTGCGCTAGAAAAACGGTAAACGGGCGCATAATACTTTCCATATGGCGTTTTGTAGCTCTTCCGGGGAAAGCTCTATTTGTAGGTATGGTCATTATATCATACAAAAAAACGGCCCGCTATTGCCTAAAATCACTGGAATCCGTTGATTCCGTCCTATTTCAGCCGTTTTTGCCTGAATAATTGCATATACTGCTTGCATTCTCCCTCGCATGTGCTATAATGTAGAATGTTATATACCACAAGAAAGGAGTGGGGGCTGTGAGCTCCGATCCCGGGAAACCGCGAAGTAATATTATACCATCCGGGGCCGCCCCCTCGCTTTTGCCGGCGCGCCCCTGATCAAGGAGGCTGCGCCATGATTTCTTACCTGAAGACCGTCGACGGCCGCATGGCGGAGATCCCGGCCTACGAGAAGGGCTGCTGGATCAATGTTTGCGCGCCCAATGATGAAGAGCTGACCTATCTGACCGAACAGCACCAGATCCCGCCCGAGTATCTGCGCTCCTCTCTGGACGAGGAGGAATCCTCCCACCTGGAGACCGAGGACGGGCAGACCCTGATCATTGTGGACGTTCCCTACGCCCAAAAGGATGAGGGCACCATCTCTTATTCCACCATGCCTATCGGCATCATGCTCACCGAAAAGGACCTGATCACCGTATCCTTGCGAGATAACCCGGCGGTCCTGGAAATGGCCGACGGCGTGGTCAAAAACGCCAACCCCGCCCTGCGCACCCAGTTTGTGCTCCATCTGCTGCTGCGGGTGGCCACCCGGTTCCTACAGTATCTCAAGCAGATCGACAAGCGCTCTAACCACACGGAAAACGAGCTGCGCAAATCCATGCGCAACAAAGAGCTGATCCAGCTTTTGGAGCTGCAAAAGTCCCTGGTTTATTTTCAGACCTCCCTGAAGGCCAATGAGATCACACTGGAGAAAATGATGCGCAGCCGGAGCATCAAGCTCTATGAGGAGGACCAGGACCTGCTGGAGGATGTGCTCATCGAGATCAAGCAGGCCATTGAAATGACCAACATCTATCTTACCATTCTGTCCGGCACGATGGACGCCTTTGCCTCCATCATCTCCAACAACCTGAATATCGTAATGAAGATGCTGGCCTCCATCACCATCGTCATGGCCATCCCCACCATGATCTTCAGCTTTTACGGCATGAATATCGGCGAGAGCGCGGGCAACCTTCCCTTTGCCGGGACCATCTGGATCCCCCTGGCCATCGCGCTGGTGGCCACCCTGGTGACGGGATTTGTCCTCTACAAAAAGAAAATGTTCTGACCGCCAAAAGGGTCGCCGGGAAGCCAAAGCTTCCGGCGGCCCTTTCTTGCGCCAGCCAGGCCCACAGGGAAACGCGCCGTCCCATCCTGTCGGCCGTTTTTGCGGTGGGATGCCCGGGCCAATAGAAAATAAAGGGAAAAGACGCGCCGTCCCATCCCGTCGGCTGTGGGAGAAATCCGGCCCGCGCGCCCGGCTTTGGTCCCGGCGGCGGTCGCCTTTCCCTCGCCAAAAGCGCGACCGGCTCCCTTGGGGCGCCCGCCGCCCTTCGGCTCTGCTGCAAGCAGAAGGAAAGCCAGCGCCTTCTAGGCGCTGGCTTGGTTTGCGGCCTCTACAAGGCTTGTGCATGCCCTCTATGGGGGCATGCCTTTTTGACTTCAGGCTTACAATATACTGTATGCGATGCCGCTTTTCTCCAAATGGGCCCTGGGGATCTGGGTTAGGTCGTTGTCCCGGTCTTTCTTGTACCGGAAGGGCATGCCCGCCATCTCGTACTTGGCCGCGGCAAAGGGATTGTAGGGCATAAAGTCGATGCGCAGAAGGTTGCCCCTGTCCCGCTCGGCGAGGGATACGATCCGGTCCAGATGGGCCTGGTCGTCGTTGATGCCGGGAATGAGGGGCACCCGGATCACATAGGGGAGGCCGGAGGACTTGAGCCAACGCAGATTTTGCAGGATGGGGGCGTTGCTGACCCCGGTCACCTCCCGGTGCACATCCTCGTCCAGGTGCTTCACATCCATATACACCATATCGCACTGGCTCACTACCCGCTGGAAGGTTTCGGCGGGCGCATAGCCCGACGTCTCGATCAGCCGGTGCAGCGGCCGGAGCTTAGCAAGCAGCTCGCAGACAAAGTCCGGCTGCATGAGCGGCTCGCCGCCGGACAGGGTGACCCCGCCGCCGGAGTTTTCGAAAAAGGCGCGCTGCCCAAGGAGTCGACCGGCCAGCTCCGCCGCTTCCACCCGCTCACCCGCCACGGTGAGCAGACCGGCCGGACAGGCCAGGATGCAGCGGCCAAAGGGCTGGCACTGGGGGTGGTCGCAGGGTTTCCGGCAGGCGCCGCACTCCAGACAGCCGTTTTTGGAAACCATGAGCTGAGGCTGCACCGATAGTCCCTCGGGATTGTGGCACCAGACACAACGCAGCGGACAGCCCTTGAGAAAGACGGTGGTGCGGATGCCCGGCCCGTCGTGCACCGTAAACTCTTTGATATCGAAAATGACCCCTTCTATCTTCTACGCCCCCCGTCAGACCCTGTATTCCTGCCGAGCGATCACATGATCCTGGTACTTTTTGTCGAGCTGTACGAAATAGGCGCTCCAGCCCCATACCCGCACAATCAGGTTTTGATAGTTTTCCGGATGGGCCTGGGCGTCCAGCAGCGTATCCCGATTGACCGCGTTGAGCTGCATCTGGTGCCCGCCCTGCTGGACGAAAATCCGCACCAAAGACGCCACCTTGCGGATGCTCTCCTCATCTCTGAAGACGCTGTCGTGGAACTCCATGGTCAGGGGACCGCCGTTGATGACACGCCGCAGGTCCGGCTTGGTAAAGGATTGGATGACCGACAGCGGGCCCTTGCTGCGCACATACAGGGAGGGCGCATAGTTGGTCTCCAGCGGCTCGTTTTGCCGATGGCCGCCCGGGGTGGCCTGCATGTTCTCGGCAAACCACATATAATACATAGCCGAGCCGGTACCCGGCCGGTAGATGCCGCCGCGGTTGTTCTTCTTACCCTCCAGGCAGGAGGCGTAATAAGACATGAGCTCGCAGGCGATCTGGTCGGTTATCTCGTCCGAGTCGCCGAACTTGGGCGTCTCATACCGCACAAGATGCAGCAGCTCGGGGGCGTCGGCAAAATCGTTGGCCGAGGCCGCCATCATCTGCGCCGCGGTCACGTCCTTCTTATCAAACACATGTAGGCGGATGGAGGTCAGGGTGTCCACGGCGGTGGCCAGGCCCACGCCGTGCAGGCCGTAGTTATTGTACCGGGAGCCCTCGGAAATGTCGGCGGCGCGCTGGATACAGTCGTCCATGAGCACCGACATGAAGGGGGCGGGCAGCAGGTAGGCCGTATTGGCGAAATCGATCAACCGCTGGCTCTGGGAAGCCATTTCCCGTTTCACGTCCGCCATCAGCGCGTCAAAGCTGTCGTAGGTATCCAGCCTGCCCACACAGGCGTTCACCGCGTCGGGATAGCTGAAGGCGTCGATGTTGGGGATCTCCATGCCCCAGCGGGGAATGATGAACTCCCAGCAGGCGGCCACGGTATAGTCCCGGGCGTCCTCCAGGCTGTAGCCCAGGCGCACAAGGCCGTCGATGACCACGTCGTCGTTGGCATACTGGGGGAAGCCCAGTCCCGCCTTGGTCAGCAGGGTGCCCTCATAATAGACCTCGGGCGGGGTGTTTTTATCCACCCGCAAATTGATTTTGGGATCGATCATCAAAAGCTCTCGGGAGGCTTGCAGGCAGGCCGAGGACAGGTCGTTGAAAACAGGATTTCCCTGCGCGTCGCAACCGCCCAGCATCATGCTCTGCCCGTTATCCCCCCGCTGCACGCCGGGATACAGGTCGTTGTCCCGGTTAAAGGTGGTGAAAAACTCCTCCAGCAGGGAGAAGGCCTCCTCCCTGCTCAAACGGCCGCTGTCTATATCCCGCTTCCAGTAGGGGTACATATACTGGTCAAACCGGCCGATGCAGTTATGATTCTCTCCCTCGCACCAGAGAGAAAAATGCAAGATCCGGAAAAATTGCAGCGCTTCATGGAAGGTGCGGGCGCCCTTGGCCGGCACATGCTCCAAGAGCTCTGCCACCGTCCGGTTTCCCACCCGTACGGCTTCCGCCCGATACCGGGCGGCCAGGGCCAATATGGCGTCGATGGAGTCCATCACGCACTGCAAAAATTCCCGCTGCTTTTGGTCGGCGGTCTCCATCCGCTTCTGGCAGCGTTCCCGCTGGTAATCCAGACCTGTGCCGATGGTGGTGGCGTAATCGGGACAGATATTGCCCACAATCCACACGTTTTTGCCAAACAGCCTCTCCTTTTCCTCGGCCGAATAGATATCCGGCAGGGCGCGGATGGTGCGCAGATAGGAAATGCGTTCCTCCGGCAACACCACCGGCGTCTCGTTTTCCAGCATAAAGCGGAACCGCTCGGTCATGCGCCGGGTGGCGGACAAGCCCCGCTTGTCAAAATCCGCGTACAGGTTATTTTCCACATCTCTGCGATAGGTATGTAGTTCCTTTTTCATGATCTTCTCGCGTAAGCTCTGTACCAATTTATCCATAATACACCTCTGTCTTTCTCCCCGGTTCAGGGCGGATATTGATTGCCTCAGCCCTGACGGGCCAGGATCTTACAGATTTCCATCACGTCGGCGATGGTGATCTCCCCGTCGC
>DXVY01000004.1:9395-28325 GCA_019417145.1 Clostridiales bacterium | reverse complement strand
TCAGCCTGTCGAAAAAGGTCACCTTTTGGTGGCCTTTTTCTCGTATTGAGAGAGAAAATGCGGTATAATGGTGTAGGGTGATAAAAATGCTGGTAAAGAACGCAGAAAATCGAGAGCAGCTGGAATTTGTAAGTTTGGAGAACATGGTCCCGCAGGATCACTTGCTGCGGAAAATCGACGACGCCATCGACTTCAAGAAAATTTACGAATTTGTAGAGGATCTGTATTGCGAGGACAACGGCCGGCCCAGCGTTGACCCGGTGGTGCTGTTCAAGATCGTGCTGATCCAGCATATCTATGGAATTTCTTCCCTACGCCGAACCCTGGAGGAAGTGAGCATGAATCTGGCATACCGGTGGTTCATTGGATATCCGCTGAATGAAGCGGTACCGCACTTCTCCACAGTGAGTTACAACTTCAAGCACCGATTCAACCACGCCACGGTGGAATATGTGTTCCGCTGGGTGTTGAAAGCAGCCGCAGAGGAAGGGTATCTGGACACAGAAGCGATTTTTGTGGACGGAACCCACATTAAGGCAAGTGCCAATCTGAAAAAGCAGGCCAAAAAGGCGGTCCCCAAGCAGGCAAAGCGGTACGCAAAAGAGCTGTTCGATGAAGTGAACAAGGACCGGGAGGAACACGGCAAGAAACCTTTCTCGGATGACAGCGACAAAAAGCCGCCGGAGGAGAAGGAAACGGTGGTGTCCACCACCGACCCGGAAAGCGGTGTATTCCACAAGGGGGAGCACAAAAAGTGCTTTGCCTACGAAGCGCACACAGCATGTGACAAGCACAATTTTGTTGTTGGTGTTCACGTCACTCCCGGCAATATCCACGACAGTGTAGCCTTTGATCCTCTGTACGATGAAGTATGCCAGTATTACCCCGAGCACAAAACCGTGGTGGCGGACAGCGCCTACAAAACCCCCTGGATCTGCAAGAGAATCTTCGACAGCGGCCGCGTTCTTTCCACCTGCTATACCCGCCCCAAGACCAAAGGAAACGGCCACCCCTGGTGGGCCTATGTGTATGACGAATACTTTGACGATGTGATCTGTCCGGAATACCGTGCGCTGCATTATTCCACCACAAACCGGGAGGGCTACCGGGAATACAAAAGCCGGGCTTATCTTTGCAAAAGCTGTCCTACCAGAGGGATATGTACCGAAAGCTCCAGGTGCGAGAAAACGGTGATGCGCCATATCTGGCAGGACTATGTGGAGATGGCGGAGCATGTCCGGTATATGCCGGTGTACAAAGAACTGTACCGGCTGCGAAAAGAGAAGATCGAGCGTGTATTTGCCGATGCGAAAGAAAAGCACGGCATGCGTTACACCCAGTACAGAGGCTTGGCCCAGGTGACAAACTGGGTGAAGCTTAAATTTGCTGCCATGAATCTGAAAAAGCTGGCCATTTGGAAATGGAATGGCCGCCATCCGGCGCCGGATGGCGGAAAACAAACAGGATGGGGGGAAAAGTGTAGCTGCTGTTTTGATGCTTTTTCCGTTTCCGCTTTCGTTTCCAAGCAAAAAACCTGCTCTGGCTTAATTGCCGGAGCAGGTTTTTCTACAGGCTGAGGGGACCCATAAGGTATGGGTCCCCTGTTTTTCTGCCCCTTTTTCTTTGTGGGATAGGTCTGTATTTCGCGGAGAATAATGCTCTTACAAATGGTGAAACTGTTTGTAAGAGCTTTTTTTGTTTATTTTTTAAAGACCCGGATGCCCCCGGCGGGACGCGGATTCGGGTCCGTCCCCATGGCTACAGAAGGGAAGCGTAGGGCCGGTATGGAGAAGCGCGTATTGATTGTGACCACTACCCATGAGTTCCTTTTAAAATTTGAGGGAGAAAACGTGGGCCTTCTGCAACGCATGGGCTACACGGTGCATTATGCCACCAATATGGAGGAACCTCGGTATGTTTCCCAAGGGGAACAGCTGCGACAGATGGGCGTTGTGACCCATCATATCGCTATTGCCAGGTCGCCCTTTCGCCTGCGGGACAACTATAAGGCCCTTATTCAGCTCTTGGAGCTCATCCGGCGCTATCGGTTCCAGGTCATCCACTGCCACACGCCGGTGGGGGGCTTGCTGGGACGGCTGGCGGGCCGCCTTTGCCGGGACAGCCGGCCCTTTGTGATATATACGGCCCACGGCTTCCATTTCTACAAGGGCGCCCCCCTTTGGAACCGGCTGGTATATCATGGGGCCGAAAAGCTGTTGGCCAGGTGGACCGACGCGCTGTTGGTCATCAATGAAGAGGACTATCGGGCCGCCCGCCATTTCCACCTGCGGCGGGGAGGGGCGCTCTACAAGATCCCGGGAGCCGGGCTGGACAGGGAGAGATTCCACCCTGTGTCCGAGGAGGAGCGAAAGCAAGGGCGGGCCGAGCTGGGAATGGACGAGGGCGTGTTTTTTCTGCTTTCGGTGGGAGAGCTTAACGAGAATAAAAACCATGGGGTGGTGCTGGATGCTTTGGCGCGGCTGCGGGAAGAGGGAGAGCCGTTGTCCGATTTCCGGTATGGTATCTGCGGCGACGGCTTTTTGCGCCGGCGATTGGAGGAGCGGATAAGGGAGCTGAAACTGGAGAAGGTGGTCACGCTTTACGGCTACTGCGACCATGTGCCCCGGATCCTGGGCTGCGCCGACGCGGCGGTCTTTCCCTCCAGGCGGGAGGGGCTTGGCATGGCCGGGCTGGAGGCGCTGGCCATGGGCGTGCCCCTGATTGCGGCCGACAACCGGGGAACCAGGGAATACATGGAGCAGGGCGAAAACGGCTTTTTATGCAGATATGACGACCCCGAGGGCTTTGCCCGGGCCATCCGCCAGGCGCGCCGTATGTCCGCGCGGCAAAGGACGGCCATGCGGGCGCGTTGCATAGATTCCGTGCGTCCCTTCGATAGGGCCTATACCACGGCCATGATGGAAAGGATTTACGCCGTGGCGGCCGACGGGAGAGGATGGCATACGCATGAACAAACAGGTAAAAGTCAGCGTCATTATGGGCGTATTTAATCCGGGCGACCGGGAACGCTTTCTGCGGGCGGTGCGCTCCATTGTCCGGCAGAGTTTTACCGATTGGGAGCTGCTGCTTTACGACGACGGCTCCAGGGAGCCTTGCGCCAGGATGATTCAACAGGCGGCGGAGATGGACGACCGCATCCTCTACATCCGCGGCCAGCGCAACTACGGGCTTGCCCATGCTCTCAATGAATGCATCTGGCGGGCCCAGGGGCGGTATATCGCCCGCATGGACGACGACGACGTTTCCCGTCCCGACCGGTTGGAACGGCAATACGCCTTTCTGGAAAGCCACCCCCAATATCAGTGGGTGGGATCGGACGCCGAGCTGATCGACCGACGGGGAATTTGGGGCTATCAAAAGATGCCGCAGGCGCCGGCCAAAAGGGATTTTCTCTTCAATTCCCCCTACATCCATCCTTCGGTTATGTTTCGCAGAGAGGTCCTGCTGCGCAGCGGCGGCTACAGCGTGGCCGGGAGAAACGGCGGCTGCGAGGACTATGAGCTCTTTATGCGGTTGCACAGCGCGGGAGGGCGGGGCTACAATTTGCAGGAACCGCTGCTACAGTATCATGAAGATTACGCGGCTCAGAAAAAGCGCACCTATCGTCGGCGTATCCGGGAGATGGGGCTGCGGTACCGGGGCTTCAAGGAGCTGGGTATCCTGGACGGTTCCGCCATCCGGTATGTGCTCAAGCCCCTGCTGGTGGGGGCCGTCCCGCCCCCGGTACACCACTACATCAAAAGACGAATCAGGCGAGAAAAATAAAGGGGGCGGACAGGTGGAGGACAGGCGGGAGGAGACCGAAAAGCGCCGGGAGCAATACAAGGCGGTGTTGCGAAAGAGCCCTTTGTTGTATCAGACGGCGAGAGAGCTGGCCCCAGCGGACGCCGATCCGGCGGAAACCGCCGCATGGTTTGCGCTGGCGCCGGCGCTGGGCGGGTTTGTTCGCTGGCTGCTGGCCGAGACTTTGGACGCGGGGCATGAGCGGCTGTATTTTCTGGCGCGGGACGGGTACTTTATGTATCGGGCGGCGCTTGTCCTTTGCTCGAGACTGGGACTGCCCGTGGATTGCCGATACCTGAGCCTGTCCCGCTATTCCCTGCGGCTGCCCCTGTTCCATCTGGACAGGAGGGGGGCGCTGGACGCGGTATGCCGGGGCGGCGTCCATGTTACGCTTCGCAAGATCCTGCGTCGGGCAGGCTTGACGCCCCTGGAGCAGCAGGAGGTTTTGCGTCGGCTCCCCCTTTCCCTGGAGCCTGACGCGGACTTGTCATGGTCCCGCCTGCCCCAGATCCGCCGGGCGCTGGAGGGCTGCGGGCTTTTCCTGGAACGGATGGACGCCCATTCCCGAGCCGCTCTGCCGGGGCTCAAAGGCTACCTGTTGCAGGAGGGGCTGACCGAAAAAGTGTCCGCCGCCCTGGTGGACAGCGGCTGGACCGGCTCCCTGCAAGACAACCTCAACCGGGCGCTGGTCCATATGGGGCGGCGGGATGGGCTGGAAGGCTACTACTGGGGACTATACGAACTGCCCCCAGGGGCGCGTTGCACGGATTACCATTGGTATGCCTTTGGGCCCGCGGGGCAGTTACGAGAAAAGGTCTATTTTAACAACTGTCTGTTTGAGGCCGTTTACACCGCGCCCCACGGCATGACGCTAGGCTATGAGAAAAGAGACGGGCGCTTTATCCCCCGCTATGGGGCCTGGGACCCGCAAAGGGAGACGCTGTTCCGTCGCTTACAGGATGTGTTTTCGGTCTACATCCGGCGGCTGGCGGAGGAGGGCCTGACGGGCGACCCCGCCGGCGGCAGAGACCGGGAAACCGTATGCAAACTGCTGTCGCTGTTCATGGGATTTCCCACAAAGGGGGAGGCCCTGGCATTTGGCGGCCTGCCCTTTTCGGACGATGTGCTGGAGGGGGAGGAGCGCCCCCTTGCCGCGCGGCTGACCGAAGGTGACTTTTCGGCCCATCGCCCGCTGCGTAAGCTGTTGGCCATGGGCGGCTTTGGCCGGGCATCCATTCCGGAGAGCGCCTGGTTTGAAGGCAGCGCCGTGCTGTACGCCAGGCGGCCGGCGCGGCGGCTGAGACAGCACACGGTGTACAAATACATGCGGTATATCCGCAAGGCGAGACAATACAAAAGGGGGAAGGACCTTTGACCGGCGCGGCGCGGCGTAAGCAATACGCTTTTGTTGTAAAACAGCTCACCTCCAGAGAACTTAAGCGGAAATATGCCCGCTCCTATTTGGGCGTGGTCTGGAGCGTGCTCAATCCCCTGCTTTCCATGGCGGTGCTTTCCCTGATTTTTTCCCAGCTCTTCCGACGATCTATCGACAATTATCCCATTTACTACCTTACCGGCTATATTCTATGGCAGACCTTTACAGGGGCCACCACCGCCGCCATGACCACCCTGGCGGATAACAAGGCCTTGCTGCTCAAGGTCAAATTCCCCATGCATATTTTCATACTTACCAGGGTGTACACCGCGCTGATCAATCTGGGATATTCCCTGGCCGCCTATGTGGTCATGCTGGCGGTATTTAGGGTGGGGCCCAAATGGACTATGCTGCTGGCCCCGGCATTCATTCTGGGTTTGTTGCTGTTTTCCCTGGGCGTCTCCTATATACTGGCCACGGCCTATGTGTTCTTCGGGGACGTGAAACACCTCTATACCGTGGCCCTGACCCTTTGGATGTACTGCTCGGCCATCTTCTATCCTGTGGAGCAACTGGAAGGCCCTATCCGGACGGTCATCCTCCATAATCCCCTGTACGTCTATATCCACTGTATGCGCGGGGCTGTTATGTACGGCACCGCGCCATCCGGCACAGAGTGGGTCCAGATGCTTTTGTGGAGCCTGGGGGCCTTTCTCGTGGGGTACAGGATCTTTAAGAAGTGCACAAACGCCATTATGCAGAGAATATAAGGAGACGGCCATGGCAATGTCGGCAGAAAGATTCAGAGCGGCCCTGGAACGGCAACGCATGCGGGCGGACGGCGCCGAGATTGTGGTGCAAAACGTGACCATGCGCTTTCGGCGGGCCAAGGACGAGGCCACCAGCCTAAAGGAGCTGCTGATCCGCGTCCTGCGAAGGCAGCACCAGTATGAAACCTTTAAGGCCCTGGATGATGTGAGCTTTACCATTAAAAGGGGCGAGGTGGTGGGTATCGTCGGCACCAACGGGTCGGGTAAGAGCACCATGCTCAAGATTATTGCCGGCGTCCTGGTCCCCACCAGCGGACGGGTCATGGTGGACCGGCGGAAGGTGCAGCTGCTCAGCCTGGGCGCCGGCTTTGATCCGGAGCTTACCGGACGGGAAAACGTATACCTGAACGGGGCCATTATCGGTTATCCCAAAAGCTTTATCGACCGGAAATACAACCGGATCGTCCGTTTCGCCGAGCTGGAGGGATTTATGGAGGAAAAGGTGCGCAACTACTCTTCGGGCATGGTTTCCCGCCTGGGATTTGCCATCGCCACCGCACAGGACGCGCCCGAGATCCTCATCCTGGACGAGGTGCTCAGCGTAGGAGACATGTTCTTCCGCAAAAAAAGCGAGGCGCGCATCCGGGAGATGATCCACGGCGGATCCACCGTGCTGATCGTTTCCCATTCCACGTCGGTCATCCGGAGCAACTGTACCAAGGCCATCTGGATCGAAAAGGGCAGGCTGCGAGCACAGGGAGATCCGGGAGAGGTCTGCGACGCCTACGAAAGGCTGAAGGATGTGTAAGAAATGAAGGATAGGCTGTACGGCTTCCTGGTGCATCGTACGCCGGGCATCCGGGACAGATATTGTAAGGCGAGAGAGGAGGGAAGGGGGCGACTGTACCGGCTACTATTGTTGCTCTGGCTGCATGTCCGGTACTATATTTTTTTGGACCGGCGGCTGGCCCGCCCCCTCCGGTTCCCCTACTACGAGGAGAAGGTTCTCTGCCGTGGGGGGAGCGAGTCCGCCCTGGCCGGGCGGGAAAGCCCCGAAATATTCGCCAGCCGGCTGGCGGCCTTTGACGTCGTCTCCTTCGATGTGTTCGACACCCTGCTCTTTCGCCCCTTTTCCCAGCCAGCCGATCTGTTTTATCTTATCGGGCGGCGCCTGGGATATCCCGACTTTAAGAGCATCCGCGTACGGGCCGAGGCGCGGGCCAGGGAGAAAAAGCGCCGGGAGGCGGGCACGGGGGAGGTGACCCTGGCCGAGATCTGGGCCGAGCTGGAGGTCTGCGCCGGTATTCCGCGGCAGACCGGGATGGAGGCCGAATGGGAGGAGGAGCGGCGCTGCTGCTTTGCCAATCCGTACATGCTGGAGGTGGTCGCCGAGCTGCGTCGGAGGGGGAAAAGGCTTCTGGCGGTCTCGGACATGTATCTGGGGGAGGCGTATATACGAAAGCTGCTGGAGGACTGCGGCTACGGGGAGCTGGACGGCTGTTTTGTGTCCTGTGATTACGGCGCGTCCAAGGGAGACGGCCGACTCTACCGTATCATCCGGGAGCGGCTGGGTAGGGGGCTGTCCTTTGCCCATGTGGGGGACAATCCCCGGTCCGACAGGGAGCAGGCGGCGGCCAATGGATTTCGGCCCTTCTTTTATCCCAATATCAACCTGTCCGGCAGCCGATTCCGGGCGGAGGACCTGTCGGCCGTCACGGGAAGCGTCTACCGCGGACTGGTAAACGCCCATCTGTACAGCGGGCTGAACGTCTATTCCAAAGAATATGAATACGGATTTGTGTACGGCGGGCTGTTTGCCGTCGGCTACTGCCGATTTATCCACCGAATAGCCCAGGAGCGGGGGGTGGATAGGCTGCTGTTTTTGTCCAGGGACGGGGCGGCCCTGCTGGAGGCCTACCGGCGGATGTACCCGGAGGACCGGGAGCGGACGGTGTACGCCTACTGGTCCCGGATGGCGGCCGTTAAGCTGACCGCCTCCTATTTTAAGCGGGAATACTTCCGCCGTTTCATCGAGCACAAGGCGGACGGCCGGTTTACCCTGCGGCAGATACTGGAGAGCATGGAGCTTATCCGGCTGCTGCCCGACCTTTGCCGGACGCTTGGCGTGGATGATCGTACGCCGCTGACGTATAAAAACGCGGAGGATGTAAAAAGCTATCTATTGGACCGCTGGGAGGAGGTGCTGCGCCTCTATCGGTCCCAGGTCACGGCCGCCGGCAACTATTACCGCCGGCTCCTGTCCGGTTGTAGGCGGGCGGCGGCGGTGGACGTCGGCTGGGCGGGCAGTGGCGCCGTCATGCTGGACTACGCCGTGAACCAGCTTTGGGGCATGGACTGCCCCGTCATCGGCATCCTGGCGGGCACCAACGCCTGCGATAATCCGGAGGCCGACGCCGGGGAACCCTTCTTTCTGGACGGCCGGCTGGTCAGCTACCTTTTTTCCCAAGGAGAAAATCGGGACCTGTGGAAGTTCCACGACGCCGCCCGGGGCCACAACCTGTACTGGGAGCTGCTCCTGGGCGCGGACGAGGGAAGCCTGCGCGGCTTTTATCCGGACGGGGAAAGCGGATATGTCTGCCGGTTTGGGGAGCCGCCGTCCCACGCCGCCAGCATCCGGGAGATACACAGAGGACTGTTGGATTTTGTGGAGCTGTTCTTGCGGGCGGAGGCGCGCATGGGAGTTCGGCTGCCGGTCAGCGGCCGGGACGCCTACGCGCCTATGATCTCGGTATGCAGCAAAAAAAACAAAAGGTTTAGAAAAGGATTGGAGGCGCTGCTGGATGATGCGCACATCGGATAGGCCCATGGTGCTGTACCACGCCGTCAGCTCCTACCAGCTTCTGGAGGTCATGCTTCACCGCATGCGTTACCATGACAAGGACATGGCCGTCCTCCTCCTGCCGGATTTCATCATCGCCAAGTACCCCTGGTATGAGAGGCTGCGCACCCGGGGCTTTTTTGACAGGGTGTATCTCTTCCCCTACCTACAGATCCCCCACACCGACGAAACGCAGATCCGGCGGGATGTGAGCCGACAGTACCGGCGGCTGCTTCCCTATGATATCCATGGGTTTACCCGGGTCTACGTGGCGGGGGCGCACTTCTATTTTACCCTGCTGCTCCTGCAGGAGGAAATTCCCTTTACCTTCTTCGAGGACGCGGCCGGCATGCTCAGCCGCGCCGGAGAGCTCTATGCCAACCTCAGCACCCGGTTCCCCGTGCATGCGGACATCGCCCGAAGACACGGGCTGTTTGACGGGCGCCATCCCCTGGTCCGGCAGGTGATCTGTCTGAAAAAGGCCCAGACCGTGGACGTCTCGAACGGCCGATATCAGGATTTCTCGGTGGAAAGGGCCCTGGCCGGGCTACAGCCCCGCAGACGCCGTGGGATGGTCCGCTTATTTATCCGCCACAGACTGCGGACCCGGGCCGAGGGCATCCTGCTGACCCAAAGCTTTTCCAATCTGGGTGTGATGGGGGAGGAGGCCCAGCGGGATTTATACGGGGAGCTGGCGCGGGGACCGCTGCGAAATATCCGACTGCTGATCAAAAGGCACCCGGACGATGCCCTGGATTATGGGGAAATATTCCCCGGCGCCCGGCAGATACGGGAGATCTTTCCGGCCGAGCTGCTCCCCTATGCCTTCGCCGGGAGGCGGCCGGCCAGTATCTATACATTGGATTCCACCGGATGCGAAAATCTGGAGGAGCATTTTATGATTCATAGGATAAGGAGGGACGGGCATGCCGGATAAGGGGGCGCTGGTGGTGGCCAATTCGGTCTACCAGCTTTTAACGGCGGTGCATATGCGGCGGAGCGTCCTGGCCGACCGGGCGGTGGAGCTGCTGCTCACCGACGTCACGCCCGGGCTGCCCGACTGCCTGCCCCGCCTTCGGGCGTCCGGGACCTTTGATCGGGTGATCGGGGGACGGACGGCCTGGATCAACCAACAGTACGGCGGTGGAAAGGAGGAGACCGACGAGGGCTTCGGTCATCTGGACCAGGTT
Source organism: Clostridiales bacterium (assembly GCA_019417145.1). GTDB lineage: Bacteria > Bacillota > Clostridia > Oscillospirales > Acutalibacteraceae > Howiella. The sequence goes on along the minus strand of DXVY01000004.1, from coordinate 18,347 downwards.
TTCCGATTTGCGCTGGACGACGAGCTGGGTGATTACGACCAGGTCTTTTTTGCAAATTTTGATATCTTTACCCGCATGCTGGCCTGCTGGTTTTACCATCGTCCCTGCCGGTTTATCTGGTTCGAGGACGGCTTTTCCTCCTATGTTATCGATTATCTGCGGGAGGACCGGGCGGCCGTCAACCGCCATACGGAGGCCCGGAAGATCGGGGACAAGGTGGAGCAGGTCCTGCTGTATGAGCCGCGGCTGGCCATGCGGGGGGACGGCCTGGTCAACCGCCGCCTGCCCAAAATCAACCGGGAGGACGGGGCGCTCAAAGAGCTGCTCAATTATATTTTTGACTACCGAGCGCCGCAGGAAGAGCCGGATTTCATCTTCTTGGAGCAGTCCTTTCGCGCCGAGGGCATCCGGTGCAATGATCTGGAGCTTATGGAGGAATGTCGGCGGACGGTGGGGAGCGGGCGTTTTATGGTTAAGCCCCATCCCAGGAACCCGGAAAACCTGCCCCTCAAGCTGGGGCTGAGCCGGCGGTATTCCGACGCCGCGCCCTGGGAGCTGCGGCTGCTCAACCAGGAGCCGGAGCGGCAGACCGTCCTAACCGTCTGCTCCAACGCGGCCCTCACCGGGCGGCTGGTGTTCGGTCTGGATCCGCCCGTCGTTATGCTCTATGAGCTGTTCGACGGAAAGGTGCTTTGGAAGGAGGACGCGGTGCTGCGAAAATACCTGCGCGCCTTCCAAGCGCGGTTTGCGGGGGAAAACTACTATGTGCCCCGGACGGTTTTCGAGCTGCGGCGCACACTGGAATACCTGGGAGGACGTCATGGAGGATAACATCAAGGTGTCGGTGGTTATACCGGTGTATCAGGTGGAGGATTACCTGGAGCGGGCCGTGGACGCCGCGCTGAACCAGACCCTGGCGGAAAAGGAGATCATCCTCGTGGACGACGGCAGCACCGACGCCTCGCCCGCCATATGCGACCGCTACGCCGCCCAATACCCCGACCTTGTCCGGGTTATACACAAGGAAAACGAGGGCCTGGGCCTGGCCCGGAACGCCGGCGCGCAGTTGGCCAGAGGGGAGTATATCGCCTTTCTGGACTCCGACGATACGGTGGAGCCCGAGGCCTATGAGGAGATGTACAATAAGGCCAGGGAAGAGGATTTCGACCTGGTCATGTGCGACGTGCGGATCATCTATGTTGAGGAAAACCGTAGCACGGTGGTGCCCACCTATGCCGGCGACCGGATCGAGCTGTCCGATTATCTTGTAAGCGGGAACAACATCACCTACAGCGTCAACAAGCTTTTCCGCCGGTCCATCTGGGAAGAGAATCAATATGAAAAAATGCTCTTCGAGGATATTTCCCTGATCCCCGCCCTGGTGACCCGCTATCCCCATATCGGCTATGTCAAAAAGCCCTTTTACAACTACTACCGCAGGGCCAACACCATATCCACCACCTTCCGGGGGGATATGGTGGATATTGTACAGGCCTTTCGGAACTTCCTTGAGCGGAGCGATCCGGCCTATCGGCAAGAGGCGGTCTACAACGCGGCCAAACAATTCTACTGGAATATGACCCAGTCCAGGACCCTCTTCCAGGCCGACTTTATCGAGCTGCTCAAGGAATACGAGAAGGATTTCCTGCTCAATCCCTATATTGAAAAGGATGGGAAGATCCGCCGGTTGCTGGATTTTATTAAAAAGGACGTTATCCCGGAGATCTTTATCTGCGTCCATATGGGCCGGCCGGTCCCAAGGGAATATGCAGACGCCCTGCGTCAGCATTTTCCCAAGGCCCGGCTGATCCAGGCCGATGAAGGATATTTTCCGCGGGAGAGTCTGCCCGAGAGCGTTCGGCGGGCGCTGGCGGAGGGCCGGACGGCGTACGCCGAGGAATACTACGCCCTGCGCATCCTGTACCGGGAGGGCGGCATGGTGTTGGATCCCGAGATGCGGGCGGGGCTGGGGCTGAAAAGGCTGCGGCTCGACCGGGTGTTTTTCGGCTTTAAGGACGAGGAGGAGATTTGCACGGGCTGCTACGGGGCGCTCAAGGGACATTACGTCATTCGGGCGCTGTTGGATTCCTATGAGGAGGATAATATTTACAACAAAGCCCTGGCGCCGCTGGGCGAACGGTTGCGGGATTTCCTGATCCTCCATTTCGAGCTGCGGGTCAACGGCAGGAGGCAGCTGCTCAAAAACGAGGTGCAGATGTATCTGCCCAGCGTTCTCGTCTTCGATATGCAGGATGGGGACAACTGCTGTAAATGGGTTCCGGTCGAGCCTCCCGAGGGTATGGAACTGGTGGGCCGGGGGGCGCTGAAGATGTGGTCCGACCGTCTGATGGAGAACTGGAATCTTTATAAGCAGGAGCTTGGCCGCAAGCGTCCGGCGGGAGAAAAGCCGGCCCCGCCGCCCTTGGAAGACGCCCCTTTGACCCAGGCCTACAGAAAAGAGCTGGAACAGCGGGTCCAGGAGGTGGCCGACACCTACGAGCGCTCTACCAGCTGGCGAATCACCCGGCCCCTGCGGGCGCTGGGCAGGCTGTTCGGCAGATAAGGAGGAAGTTATGCGTACCATCGCTATTATACCGGCCCGCTATGGGTCCAGCCGATTTCAGGGGAAGCCGCTGGCCGATCTCTGCGGCCGTCCTATGATCTGGTGGGTCTATCGTCAGGTATCCCGGGCCCGGGGCATCGATCAGGTTTGGGTGGCCACAGACGACGACCGGATCATGGACGTCTGCCGGGAACACGGCCTGCGCTGTCTGATGACCCGCAAGGATCATCCCACCAGCACCGAGAGGCTGTATGAGGCGGCCCAGCAGCTGCCGGCCGACGTGTACGTCTGCGTCAACGGGGACGAGCCCCTTATCCAGCCGGCGCTGGTGGAGCGGGTCGTCCCGGAGAGTACGGCGGGCTTTTTTGCCGCCAACCTGATGACCAAGATCACGGACCCCGCGGAGGCGGTGGACGAGACCAACATCAAGGTGGTCGCCGACTGGGAGGGCTGCGCCCTATTTATGTCCCGCAGCCCCATTCCCCATCCCAAAGCCAGCCTTGCCTTTTCCTATTACAAGCACCTGGGGGTGCTGGCCTATTCCCCGGAGGCCCTGCGCTTTTTTGCCCGCACGCCCAAGGGATACGCCGAGCAGGTGGAGGATATCAATGAGCTGCGTTTTATCGAGCACGGCAAACGGCTGCAAATGATCGCCGTGGAGGCCCGCACCCTTTCGGTGGATACGCCCAAGGACCTGGCGTATGTGCGCCGGGTCGTGGAGGAAAAAATAGAGAAGGGAGAGATCCGGCTTTGAGCACAGAAATACTGGACTGTACCCTGCGGGACGGCGGTTATATCAACGACTGGAAATTTGGCAAAAAGACCATCATGTCCATTTTGGATAAACTGGAACAGGCCAAGCTGGACATTATTGAATGCGGCTTTCTGACCCGGATGGTAAGGGATGAGGAGTCCTCCCTGTTCGGAAGCATCGATCAGATCCGTCAGGTACTGCCCAAAAGGGAACGGACCTCCCTCTTCGTGGCCATGATCGCCATCGGGGAAAAGGAGCTGCACCCCTCTGAACTGACCCCCTATGACGGCGGCAGCATCGGGGGCATCCGGCTGACCTTTCACAAGGAGGAGATCGGGCAGGCTGTGGATTGGGCCCGCATCATCATGGATAAGGGCTACAAGGTTTTTATGCAGCCGGTGGGCACGGTGTTTTACAGCGACCTGGAGCTACTGCGGCTGGTGGAAAAGATGAACGCCCTGGAACCCTATGCCTTCTATATCGTGGACACGCTGGGCAGCATGTACCGCAATGAGGTCTCCCACCGTTTTTACCTGATCGACGAAAATATGAAGCCGGATATCAAGCTGGGCTTTCACGGCCACAACAACTTGCAGCTCGCCTTTTCCAACGCCCAGGTGCTGGGCAAGATCCAGACCAAACGCACCCTGATCCTGGATTCCTCGGTCTACGGCATGGGCCGGGGCGCGGGCAACCTGCCCACCGAGCTGATCACCCAGTACGTCAACCGAAAAATCGCCTCCCGGTACGACGTTTCCCTTGTGATGGATATTTACGACGAGTATATTGCGGCCATCCGCAGGGAGCATGAATGGGGCTATACGGTGCCCTACCATATCGCGGCCAGCAATGTCTGCCACCCCAATTACGCCGCCTTCCTGCTGAACAAGCAGACCCTGACCATGAAGGATATCGAGAAGATCATCCAGTCTATTCCGGAACAGTACAGGGTCCTGTACGACCAGGAGCTGATCGAGCGGCTGTATACCGAATTCCAGAGCAATAAGATCGACGACAGCCGGGCGGTGGAGAGGATCACGGGGATGATCGACGGCAGAAAGGTCCTGCTGCTGGCCCCGGGCAAGAGCATCGTGTCCGCCTACGACGTCATCAAGGGCTTTATCAAAAAGGAGAATCCCTTTGTCATAACGGTGAATTTTGTGGACGGCAGCTTCCGTCCGGATGCCTGTTTTGTCAGCAACCATAAGCGTGTGGACAGCATTCGGCGGGAAGAGGAGGAAGGGGAGACCATCCCCACCATCCTCACCTCCAACATCCCCTGTGAGGACGGCGGGGACTGCCTGTATGTGGATTACAACCGCTACACCAACAGCGACCGGATGGTGGCGGACAACGCGGGGTTGATGCTCCTGAAGCTGCTGACCCAGTGCGGGGTCAAGGAGGCGACGCTGGCTGGATTTGACGGCTTCCACCACAAGCACAACGAGAATTACTACGCCCGGGAGCTACAGCTGGAGGTCAACGAGGAACTGGTCCAGGAAAAGCGGCGGCGGATCCGGGAACAGTTGCAAATCCTTTCCGGCTCCATACGCATCCATTTCCTGACCCCTTCGGTCTACGAACAGGGGGAAGAGGATGTATAAATGCGTTATTTTCGATATGGACGGCACGCTGGTGGACTCCTTTGAGGGAATCTACAATGCCTATGCCTGGACCATGGAGCGGATGGGGCTTACCTTCGGCGGCCGCCCCTTTGTGGAAAAGGCGATCGGCGCGCCTCTGCCCTATGTGTTTGAGCGGCTGTGCGGACTGCGCCGGGATGAGGCGGCCCGTGCCATCCAGATATACCGGGACTACTATGCCAGGGAGGGCAGGCGCCAGGTCAGGGCCTACGACGGTATGGAAGAGGTGCTGGCGCGCCTCCGGCGGGCGGGCTGCTTTTTGGGAGCGGCCACCCTCAAGCGGGAAAGCTTTGCCAAGGAGATGTTGGAGGCCCTCTCGCTTCTGCCCTATTTCCATATTGTCTGCGGCATGGACGCGGACGATCGGCTGACCAAGGCAGACCTTGTCCGCCGCTGTTTGGCCTTTGCCGGGATCCGTAGGGAAGAGGCCGTCCTGGTGGGAGACAGTGCGTTTGATGCGAAGGGCGCCGAAGAGGCGGGGGTGGATTTTCTGGCCGTGACCTACGGGTTCGGATACCGGGACGACAGCCTTCCGGCCGCCGGTACGGCGGTTTTCACCGCCCGGTCTCCCCTTGAGATCCCGGCGTTTGTCTGCGCCGACCGGAAATGAAGCGGGGGAAGCTATGACGGCTAAACGAATGGTGCATATGCTGGTGAGCATACTGGCGGTGGGGCTGGCCGGCCTGCTTGGGACGGCGGTCTATTACGGGGCGATCATGCACAGCACCCTAAAACAGGTGACCACGGCGGACGAGCCGCAGATCCTTCTCGCGGTCTATGTATTGGAGGAGGACCCGGCCCGGAGCATCGAGGATACGGCGGGCTATACCTACGGCGTAAGCGGGGACGGCCGGGTGCAGGAGGCGCTTGCGTCCCTGTTTACACAGCTGGAGGACACGCTTGGAGGGCGGCCGGAGCGGCTGGAATTCCAGGACCTTTTCGCCCTTGCCGACGGATTGCGGGAGAAGACATGCGCGGCTATGGCGCTGGATGAGGCGCTTTTTGCTAGCCTGACGGAAACCGAGGGGTATGAATGGATGCGCCAGGGCGTGCGCAGGCTGACCACCTATGCCTTTGCGCAGGAGGAACCAGCGGCCCAGGCCGAAACGTCCGGCGGCGGGACAAGCGGGGAAACGGGTGCGGAAGAGGAATACGTGCAGGATGGCTACCAACCGGCCCCCGCCGCGCCCCAAAAGCTTTCGGAACGCTTTGTGGTCTATATCAGCGGCATCGATACCTTCGGCGGCATATCGGCCCGCTCCAGAAGCGATGTGAATATTCTGGCGGCGGTGGATACCCAGGCCAGAAGGATCCAGCTGGTATCCACACCTCGAGACTACTACGTGGATTTCGCGGCGGCGAGGGGGAGTAAGGACAAGCTGACCCACGCGGGGCTGTACGGCGTGGGAGCATCCATGGATGCGCTCCGGCGGCTGTATGATATGGAAATCGATTACTATCTGCGGCTGAATTTCAGCGGATTCGTTCAGATCATAGACGCATTGGGCGGCATCCAGGTCTATTCCGACTATGCGTTTACCGTGGAAAACGTGAGGGATTATAAGAAGGGATACAACCAACTAAACGGACAGGAGGCGCTGGCCTTTGCCCGGGAACGGTACAGCTTTGAAAACGGCGACTACCAGCGGGCCAAGCATCAGATGGAGGTTATCCGGGCGGTCTTGGAGAAGTGCACCTCTCCCGCCATCCTACAAAATTACCAGTCGGTGATGGAGGGGATTGCGGGCAGCTTTGAGACCAACATGCCCCGGTCCCAGATCTTGTCCCTGGCCATGGCGCAGCTTACCGATGGGCGGCAGTGGGACGTCTCCACTTTTACCGTCCAGGGGACCGGCGCCAGAAGGGTGACCTATTCCATGCCCGGGCGCAGCCTGTACGTCATCCTGCCGGATCAGGCGTCGGTGGCCCAGGCCAAGGAACGGCTCCGGGACATAACGGGTTGAGAAAAAAAGAGGGCCCTGGACCGCGGCAAACTGCCGCGGCCCGGGGCCTTGTGCGTATGGATCGCCGGACGGCATAGGACGGTGCGCGCGAAAACCTACGCACCTGCGGCCGGAAGATTTGATTCTAAAAGCCAAAATAACGGGCGGCGTTGTCATGGCAGACATCGGTCACCAACCTGCCCAGCATTTCGGGATCGGCGGGGCAAAGCCCGTCCTCGGCCCACCTTCCCAGCATGCCGCAGAGGATACGGCGGAAATATTCATGCCGGGTATAGGATAAGAAGGAACGAGAGTCGGTGAGCATGCCCACAAAATTTCCCAGAAGCCCTGTGGAAGCCAGGGTGCGAAGCTGTTCACGCATGCCATCCAGGGTGTCGTTGAACCACCAGGCCGACCCTTGCTGGAGCTTGCCCGGCGGGGCGGGATGCTCCCTGTCGGAATTCTGAAAGCAGCCGATTAGGCTGCCCAGCAGGGCGTTGTCGCCGGGATGCAGGGAGTAGAGAATGGTTTTGGGCAGCAGCCCGTCCCGGTCCAGCTCGTCCAGAAAGGCCGCCAGCGGCCGGCTGTCCAGGGCCGGGCCCATACAGTCGCAGCCCGCGTCCGGGCCCAGGCGTTCAAAAATGCGGGTGTTGGCGTTGCGCACCGGCCCCAGATGCAGCTGCATCACCCAGCCCCGCCGGCCGTATTCCCGGCCCAGGAAGCAGAGCAGCGACGTCTGGTATTGTTCTATCTCCTCCGGGGCCAGGCTGTCGCCCGCCAGCGCCCTTTGGAAGATGCTGTCCGCCTCTTTTTCCCCGGCCGGCCGGAAAAAGGCGTAGCCTAGGGAGTGGTCGGACGCCAGGCAGCCCATTCGGGCGAAAAAGTCCATCCGCGCCGACAGGGCGTCCCGCAGGTCGGCAAGGGTGCGAATCTCCATGCCCGCCGCCCGGCCCAGTCGGGCGATGTATTCGGGAAAGTCGGCCGCCGTCAGATGGATGGCCTTATCCGGCCGCCAGGCGGGCAGAACCTTGACGGGAAAGCTTTGATCTTCCCGCAGCTTTTCATGATATTCCAGGCTGTCGGCCGGATCGTCGGTGGTGCAGATCACCTCCACCCCCGACCGCAGAATCAGGCCCCGGACGCCCATGTCCGGTTCCCGCAGCTTTTTATTGCACAGCTCCCACACCTGATCGGCCGTCTTTTCCCACAGGCAGCCCTCAAAGCCGAAATACCGCTTGAGTTCCAGGTGGGTCCAATGGTATAAGGGATTGCCCACGGCCTTGGGCATCAGGGCCGCGAAGGCGTCAAACCGGGTCCGGGGATCGGCGCCGCCGGTCACCGCCTCCTCCGGCACGCCGTTGGACCGTATGGCGCGCCACTTGTAATGGTCTCCTTCCAGCCAGGCGTCGGTTATGGTGGCGAACCGGCGGTCCTCCCAAATTTCCTTGGGGCTCACGTGGCAGTGGTAGTCGATTATGGGCAGCCCCTCCGCATAGGTGTGATAGAGCAGCCGGGCCGTTTCGGTGTCCAGCAAAAAATCCTCGTCTAAAAAAGGCTTCATATTCCTTCCGTCCTTTCCTGCTTGCTGCTTTGTAGTATACCGCTTTTGGCCGCTGTCCGCCATAGCCTATACATAGGAAAACCTTGCAAAAAGGAAATTCTTGTAGGCGCTTTTCCGGAAAAGAATCAAACAGCATGCTATTTTCAATATTTAGCAGCGGATTTGCATTGACCGCTCCCCCGGACAGGGCTTATAATTAAAATAAGCTTAGATTACGAGGAGGTTTGATCCCATGCACGCTGTATTGCAGTCGCTGGGGCGGATTGGTCTGATCCCTGTTGTGAAGATATCCGATCCGGCCGCAGCCCTTCCCCTGTTCCGGGCCCTGACCGCCGGCGGGATTCCCACCGCCGAGATCACCTTTCGCACCGATCAGGCCCAGGCGGCCATTGCGGCTGTCGCGGGGGCCATGCCCCAGGCGCTGGTGGGCGCCGGCACGGTGGTCACCGTGGAGCAGGCCCAGCGGGCGGTGGAGGCCGGCGCAAAAT